>JAISHG010000114.1 GCA_031262685.1 Lachnospiraceae bacterium
GATATTGTAACACTAGACAATGTTATTACTTGTATTCAAAGAGCAGAGATGGTTATGAAAGTCGTAGAAAGAGTAAATAGGTTTATATATGAATTAGGTGAAGACGGTTTACTTATTAAGATGCAACTAGAAGAATTAATAGACGATATAGAAAACGAAGAATTGTTAATAATAAAAGACTATAAATCTCCTTCTAAAAAGATTGCTTCGGAAAAGATTTTAGAAAAAATATCAAATTCTACGAGCGAAGAATTATTAGATTCTGCCATAATCGCCAAGATTTTGGGGTATGATATATTCGAAAACTACGATGAGCTTGCGGTATATCCTAAAGGGTACAGAGTGCTTAATAAAATCCCAAGAATGCCAATCAATATTATTAATAACTTGGTAAGTTCATTCAAGACATTTCAACATATATTGCTTGCTAACATAGAAGAACTAGATACTGTAGAAGGAATTGGTGAAGTTCGTGCTAAAGCAATAAAACAATCTTTAAAGAGAATGCAAGAACAATTTGTGTTTGACAATTTAATGTTGTAAATGATATATTGTCATAAAATTATTCAAAGGAGAAATTAAAATGGGTAAAAAAATAACACTTATACTATCAATATTGCTTATAATAGCATTACTTGCAGGAATTGTGTATGTAGTATTTGCTAAAGTAAAAAAAGAAGAAGACGATAAAACAAGAAAAAATCCTATAGTAACAATGGAATTAGAAAATCTTGGTGTAGTTACAATAGAATTATATCCAGAGTATGCACCTAATACGGTAGCAAATTTCATAGATTTAATTAATCAAGGTTACTACAATGGCTTAACATTCCACAGAGCAGTACAAGGCTTTATGGTACAAGGTGGAGACAAGGAAGGAACTGGATCTGGCAAAGTAGAAGAAACAATCGAGGGTGAGTTTAGAAGAAATGGATTTACTCAAAATACATTAAAGCATGAACGTGGAGTAATATCCATGGCAAGATCTGACTATAGTTCAATAGGTCTAGTTGCAGAAGGCTACGATTCAGCTTTTTCACAATTTTTTATAATGGTAGCTAACACTTCTTCTTTAAATGGAAGTTATGCAGCTTTTGGAAAAGTATTAACTGGAATGGAGTATGTAGATGAACTTGTTAAAGTAGAAGCGATACAAGAAAAAGATGAAACCGCTACTACAGAAGGCGAAGAAGAACCAGAATTAACTGCAGAAGAGCAATTAGCACTTCAACCTAAAATCACAAAAATGACAGTAGATACTTTTGGAATAGATTATGGAAAACCAGAAAGACAACCAGCATTTGATATAAACGCATATTTCTCTCAAATGTATGGATTATAATTTTTCTTATACAATAAGAAAAAAACAAATAAAAAGGCGACAAAACTGTTGCCTTTTTTATTTGTTTTTGATATACTACTATCTGCTATAAAAATCGTATAGCAAAAAATACACGTAGAATTAGTTTTAAAATGTGCCTAATGGTGTTTTAAAATGCTTAAAATTTTACGGAGGTAAAACAAAGGGAGGAATTAAAAATGGCAGTAGTTGCTATGAAACAGTTACTAGAAGCAGGTGTTCATTTCGGACATCAAACAAGAAGATGGGAACCAAAAATGGCTGAATACATTTTTCAAGCAAGAAATGGTATCCATATAATCGATTTACAAAAAACATCTAAAAAAATCGATGAGGCTTACAAATTTATAAAAGAACAAGTAGAAGCAGGAAAAGACGTTTTATTTGTAGGAACAAAAAAACAAGCACAAGAATGCATCAAAGAAGCGGCAGAAAAAAGTGGAATGTTCTACGTTGATCAAAGATGGTTAGGCGGAATGCTTACAAACTTTGGTACTATTAGAAAAAGAATCGACAGACTAGAAAAACTAGACAGAATGGAAGCAGATGGTACATTCGAAGTATTACCTAAAAAAGAAGTAATAAAACTAAAAATCGAAAGAGACAAGCTAGAAAAAAATCTTGGTGGAATAAAGAAAATGACTAAATTACCAGGATTAATGTTTATAGTTGACCCTAAAAAAGAAAGAATAGCAATATTAGAAGCAAAAAAATTAGATATACCATTGGTAGGACTTATAGATACAAACTGTAATCCAGAAGATGTAGATTATCCAATACCAGGAAACGATGATGCAATAAGAGCAGTAAAATTAATTACAGACATGGTTGCAAATGCAATAATAGAAGGAAAACAAGGTGAAAGTGCAGAGCCAGTAGCAGAAGAAGTATTAAGTGTAGAAGAAACAACTGCACCATCAGATATAGAAGAAGTTGTAGCTGCAGAAGAGCCTGTAGTAGAAGAAAAAGTAGAAAAAGAAACAAAAAAAGCAAAAGTTAAAGAAGAACCAAAACAAGAAGAAGTAAAAGAAGATGTAGAGGCAGAACCTGTACTTACCCAAGAAGAAAAACCCAAAAGAGGTAGAAAGCCAAAAGCAAAAGTAGAAGAAGTAGCAGAGTAAATTTGGGGCGGATTAATATAGTCCGCCTATATAAATATTTAGGAGGTTATTATTATGGTAACAGCAGAATTAGTGAAAAACTTAAGAGAGAGAACAGGTGCAGGAATGATGGACTGCAAAAAAGTATTAATGGAAACAGACGGAGATATGGAGAAAGCAGCAGAATTATTAAGAGAAAGAGGAATAACAAAAGCAGCAAAAAAATCTGATAGAATAGCAGCAGAAGGATTAGTTGCAGCATATGTAACAGACAACAAAAAAGTAGGTGCATTAGTAGAAGTTAATGCAGAAACAGATTTTGTTTCAAAAAATGATGAGTTTAAAACATTTGTCGCAAACGTTGCAGAGCAAATTGCAAATCAAAATCCAAAGGATGTAGAAGAATTATTGAATCAAAAATTCATAAAAGATTCTTCTAAAACTGTAAAAGAAGTTTTAACAGATAAAATTGCAACAATAGGTGAGAACATGACAATAAGAAGACTAGCAAGATTTGAATCTACAGGTCTTGTAGAAAGTTATATACATGGAGATGGAAAAATTGGTGTATTAGTTGCCCTTACAAAAGGTGATGCAGAAGTTGCAAAAGATTTGTGTTTGCAAATCGCAGCTGCTAGACCAGAATATATTGGAAAAGATGCAGTGCCTCAAGATAAAGTAAAAAAAGAAATGGAAATATTAAAAGCACAAGCAATGAATGAAGGAAAGCCAGAAGCAATAG
Source organism: Lachnospiraceae bacterium (assembly GCA_031262685.1). Taxonomy (GTDB): domain Bacteria; phylum Bacillota; class Clostridia; order TANB77; family CAG-508; genus CAKPQL01. The sequence continues at coordinate 3,203 of JAISHG010000114.1, forward strand.
CAGAAAAAATGGTTCAAGGAAGAATTGGAAAATTCTATGCAGAAATATGCTTAGTAGATCAACAATTCGTAAAAAATCCAGATATAAAAGTTTCAGACTTATTAAATTCAAAAAATGCTGAAATAGTAGAGTTTGTTAGATTTGAAAAAGGTGAAGGAATAGAGAAAAAAGAAGAAAATTTTGCAGAAGAAGTAGCAAAACAATTACAATAAATACATGCGAATATGGGTGGGTTATATGCCCGCCTATATTCACAAAATAAAATAAAGGAGAACAAAATGAATACAAAGATAGAGAAAACAGAAAATAAAAATGAAATTAAATTAGAATTTACAATAGATGCAGAAAAATTTGTAGATGCAATAAATAAAGTATATGAGAAAAACTCAAAATACTTTAATATACCAGGATTTAGAAAAGGTAAAGCTCCAATGAAAATAGTTGAAAGACATTATGGTTCTGAAATATTTTATGAGGATGCATTTAATGAATTAGTTCCAGAAATTTACGATAACGAAATAAAAGAAAACGATTTACATGCGGTAAGTAAACCTAGAATAGATGTAATTCAAATGGAAAAAGGGAAAGATTTAATATTTACAGCAATAGTAGATACAAAACCAGAAGTAGAACTTGGAAAATATAAGGGAATAGAAATAAAAAAAGTTGAGTATAATGTATCTGATGAAGACGTTGAACACGAATTAGGACATATGGCAGAGAAAAACGCAAGACTTATAAGTATAGACAATAGACCAGTGGAATCAGGCGATACTACAGTGATAGATTTCGAAGGTTTCGTTGATGGAGTTCCATTCGAAGGTGGAAAAGCAGAAAAACACGAATTAGTAATTGGAAGTAATACTTTTATACCAGGATTTGAAGAACAATTAATAGGAGTAAAACTAGATGAAGAAAAAGACATAAACGTTAAATTCCCAGATGAATATTTTTCAAAAGATTTAGCGGGAAAAGATGCAGTTTTCAAAATCAAACTACATGAAATTAAGAAAAAAGAAATGCCTACTATTGATGACGAGCTTGCTAAAGATATTAGCGAATTCGATACATTGAAAGAATTAAAAGCAAGTATAAAAGAAAAGATAGAAAAAGAGAATGAGTCAAAAGCAAAATATGAAACCGAAGATAACGCAATAAAGGCTGTATGTGAAAAATCACAAGTGGATATACCTGATGGAATGGTAGAAGCAGAAATAGACAACAATATCAAGGATATGGAAACTAAATTAAGTTATCAAGGTATGAATTTGAATTCTTATTTGCAGATGGTTGGTAAAACTTTAGAAGAATTTAGAGACGGATATAAAGAACAAGCTAAAGTAAGTATAAAACAACGTTTGGTAATAGAGGCAATTGGAAACGATGCTAAAATAACAGTAGAAGACTCAGAAGTAGAAGAAAAACTAAAAGAAATGGCAGAACAATATAATAAAAAATATGATGAGATAAAAGATAACGAACAATTAGTTGATTATGTAAAAAATAGTTTAGTTTTTGAAAAAACAATAAAATATATAGTAGAAAATGCAAAAATCAAGTAAGTTAAATGCTGTATTATTAAAAGTAGGGCGCAGAGTCATGCGCCCCTACATTAGTAAATGGTATTATTTTTTTAAGGAGGATATTATTATGATAAAAGACAGTTTGGTTCCATATGTAATTGAACAAACAAGTAGAGGGGAAAGATCTTACGATATTTTCTCACGTTTATTAAAAGATAGAATAATAATACTAAGCGAAGATGTAAATAATGCAACTGCTAGTCTAATAGTTGCACAAATGCTATTTTTAGAATCTGAAGATCCAGATAAAGAAATTTACTTTTATATAAATTCGCCAGGGGGATCTATAACAGATGGAATGGCAATATACGATACAATGAATTATATTAAATGTCCGGTTTCAACAATGTGCGTTGGTATGGCAGCTAGTATGGGAGCAGTTTTACTTTCAGCTGGGGCGAAAGGTAAAAGATATGCAACACCAAATGCAGAAATACTAATACATCAACCTCTTATAGGTGGAAATGGAATTGCGGGTCAAGCCACTGAAATTAAAATACATGCAGACCACATGATAAGAACAAGAGAAAAATTAAATAAAATTTTAAGTGAAAAAACTGGAAAGCCTTTAAGCCAAATAGAAATAGATACAGAAAGAGACAATTATATGACTGCAAAAGAAGCATTAGAGTACGGACTTATTGACGGAATTTTAGAAAACAGAATATAATAGCAGTATAGTTTTAGTAGAAAGGATGTTGTTTTAATGCCGAAAAATAATAACAAATATAAAGGAATAAGATGTTCTTTTTGTGGTAAGCCTCAGGAAAGTGTTAAAAGAATAATAGCAGGTCCTAATGTCTATATATGTGATGAATGTATAGATACTTGTAATACAATAATAGAAGATGACTCATACGATAATTTGGAATATACAGACGTTCCTCAAGCAAAAATACCTACTCCAGAAGAGATTAAAAAGATATTAGATGAATATGTAATAGGTCAAGAAAATGCAAAGAAAACATTGTCTGTAGCTGTGTATAATCATTATAAAAGAATTAACAACGATGAGATTATTGACGATGTAGAAATACAAAAAAGTAATGTACTTTTAATTGGACCTACTGGTTGCGGTAAAACAGAACTTGCGAAAACTCTTGCTAGGATTTTAAATGTGCCATTTGCAATTGCAGATGCCACAACACTAACAGAAGCAGGATATGTAGGAGAAGATGTGGAAAACATATTACTAAAACTTATTCAATCTGCTGATAATAATATAGAACAAGCACAAAAAGGAATAATTTATATAGATGAAATAGATAAAATATCTAGGAAATCAGAAAATCCATCTATTACAAGAGATGTAAGCGGAGAAGGTGTACAACAAGCGTTACTTAAAATAATAGAGGGAACTACGGCTTCTGTTCCACCTCAAGGTGGTAGAAAACATCCGCATCAGGAGTTTTTGCAAATTAACACAGAAAACATATTGTTTATATGTGGTGGGGCTTTTGAAGGATTAGACAAAATAATAAAGGACAGAGTAGGAAAAAAATCAATTGGATTTGGCGCAGAAATTGAAAGTAAAAAGGATATAGATAAATATAAAGTTTTTGAGGAATTATTGCCACAAGACTTATTAAAGTTCGGCTTAATACCAGAGTTTGTTGGAAGACTTCCAATACTAGCTACACTTAGAGAACTAGATAAAGCTGCGTTAATCCAAATTGTAACTCAACCAAAAAATGCTTTAGTAAAACAATATAAGAAACTATTGGAATTAGATGACGTTATACTAGAATTTGAAGATTCTGCATTAGAATTAATAGTGGAAAAAGCTATAGAAAGAAACACTGGTGCTAGAGGGCTTCGTTCTATTATAGAAGATATAATGAGAGATATAATGTTTGAAATACCAGGTAATAAAAAAATAGAAAAATGTATTATTACAAAAGAAGTTGTAGAAGGAACTGGTAAACCAGTATTAACAATAAATGAAAATAAAAAAGAAAGAAAACAAATTGCACGAAAAAGAATATCAACTACAACAGATAGAGAAAGCGCATCATAAAGGAGAATTCATATGTCAATAATAGTTGGAATAGATGGAGTTGCAGGTAGTGGTAAAGGGACAGTATCTAAAATAATTGCTAAAAAACTAGGATTTTTAAACATAGATACTGGTGCTATGTACAGATGTGTAGCTAAAGCCACTATAGATAATGGAATTGCAATAGAGGATATTAAAAAAATAATAGATATCGCAAAAAATATTAATATAGAAATGAAAAATGACAAAGAAAATAATCCTCAAATTTTTTTAAATGGGCAAGATGTAACAATAAAAATAAGAGAGCAGGAAGTAACTGATATTGTTTCACAAGTCTCTAGTATTAAGGAAGTAAGATATGCAATGGTTGACCTTCAACGAAAAATGTCAGAAGGAAAAAACATAGTAATGGAAGGTAGAGACATTTGTACTTATGTATTTCCTAATGCAGATGTAAAAATATATTTAGATGCTACCGAAGAGGAAAGAGCAAAAAGAAGATATAAAGAAAACGTTGAAAAAGGTATACAGGCAACATATGATGAAATTTTAGAGAATATACGAACAAGAGATTACATAGATAAAAACAAAGAAGTAGGGTCATTAAAAATAACAGATGAAAGCATAGTAATAGATACAACAAACATGAAAATAGAAGATGTAGTAGACAAAATAATCGGTGAGATCAAAAAAATAATGTCGTAGGGGCGTATGACCTGCGCCCGTATTCACAAATGTAATATGTTTAAATGGTAGAATAATAATACTCAAACCATAATAATATAATCTAACAAGGAGATTGTATTATTATGGTTTATATTTTAGAAGAAAAAGAGACAAACTTAAAAAAATATGTTACATATATAAATTTTTTCAGAAAAGTTTATATGACGAAAATAGATAAAAAGGACTTTTGCATTATTAAAATAAAAGCAAATATTTCAGATAAAAAGCTTAGGAGTATTGCAAAAAAGATAATAAAAAAGCTACATAAAATGAAAGAGCATACTATTGTAATGTCTAAAAATATTTTTGATAATGATGTTTTAAAGAATGAGCTTAAAGCACTTACTGTTTTAGATGGAAGATGGCTTTTCAATTATTTAATATATGATAGTGTAAATTACATATTAAATATTAAAAAAATAGATATAGAAAAGACTGAAATCTCAATATTAGTGAACAATTTAACAAATGTTAATTTACAAAATATATTACGTTTATCTGATAAAGTTAAGAACTTAAATATATTAACAGATAAATTTCAAAATTTTACACAAGTAAAAGAAAAACTACTTAAAGAACAAGGAGTAACGTTACGTGTAACAAATAACAAAAGGAAGGCGCTATTAAAGTCTGTTATTATAATAAATTTAGATTTTAATGAGGAAGAAATAAATAAGTGTAGTTTGCCAATTGAGGGAATTATAATAAATGTAAATAAAAAGCTACAGATTAAAACTAAAACTTTTAATGGCATAAACATAAGCAATTATTCGATTACAATACCAAATGAATTCAAAATTGATAATTTTGCAGATGAAATAGTATATGAATCATTTTTATACTCTAAAACAGCATACAATAATGTAATTAAAAGATGCGAAATGGATAACATTAAAATTAATGCTTTGGTTGGTACAAACGGAATTATTGATGAAAAAGAATTTAAAAGTTGCAAACTTCTGTAAAGTATAGTAAAATAGGCAAGTGAAAATTAGAATAATGGAGGTTATTTTATGGCAGAAGTATACATGGCAGGAGATATTAGGAACGGAACAACGTTTGAATTAGATAATTCAGTATATAAGGTAGTTGAATTTCAACATGTAAAACCAGGTAAAGGAGCAGCATTTGTAAGAACAAAATTGAAAAATGTTATAAATGGCTCTGTACTAGAAAAAACATTTAATCCATCAGAAAAATTACAAGGTGCAGAAATAGAAAAAAGAGAAATGCAATATTTGTATTCAGATGAAAATTTATATTATTTTATGGATAGTACAACATATGATCAAATACCATTAAACAAGGAGGATATAGGAGATAATTTGAAATTCTTAAAAGAAAATTTACTTGTAAAAATTTTATCTTTTAAAGGAAAAGTGTTTTCTGTTGAATTACCTTTATTTGTTGAACTAGAAATAAAATACACAGAACCTGGATTTAGTGGAAACACATCAACGAATGCTAGTAAACCAGCAGAATTAGAAACAGGACATAGTATAAATGTACCGCTTTTTGTTAATACTGGAGATATAATACGAATAGATACTAGAACTGGCGAATACATGGAAAGGTTGTAAATTTGTATGTCTGATTATATAAAAAAATATAAGGAAGTTATGGACAATTTGAATAATAGCATAAAAGATGAAGAGTCTTTAAAAATTGCGAAAGAACAAATAACAAATTTAATGCAAGCATGTTTAGATGAAATGGATTCATTAACAGAGAAAACAACAAAAGCAGTGCAAATTATTTTACAAAAGCAATTAGAATTAGAACAAAAGGTAACAGAAATTGACAGTACCGTTACTATGATGGAACGTGATTTTTATGATGACGATAATGATTTTGAAATAATTTGTCCTTATTGTAACCACGAATTTTTTGTGGATTTAGATGAGGGAAGAACTGAAGTTGTTTGTCCGGAGTGTAATAACTCTATAGAATTGAACTGGAATGAAGCTGGAAAATCTAATGATGATTGCGAATGTGGTTGTGGATGCTCGCATTCTTCGTGTTCATGTGATGATTCATGTTGCAACCACGATATAGATAACGATAACGACTATGAAGAAGACGATGAAGATGATATGTAATCTAATGGGTCAGTAAATGACCCATCTTTTTTTAACCCAAAATGAAGATGAGTACCTGTTGTTGCTCCGTTAGTGGGAATTCCAGATTCATCTTTATATGGATTGTTTGGTATGTTATTAATATATTTTGGACCAACATATCCTATTAAAGAACCTAATGAAACACTTTGTCCTACTATTACTAAAAAGAATGGTGAAAGATGTGAATACGAAGATATGTACTCGCCAGAGTCTATAATAATTGTATATCCACCAGAACCGACTAAATCCAGTATAAGTGACTTTTCCGGATAATACAGAAACAACAGCACTTCCTTCAGGAGCAGGGATATCTATTCCAGCATGATAAGTGGATGCGAAAGTAGTAGGGGCATATCTAATACCAAAATATGATGAGATTACATTATAGCCAGGAAGTGGCCATGCAAAACCTTTTTCTGAAATTGTAAGAGTTAAGTTGGAATTAGTTATATTTAAAAAAGGCATAAATAAAACCACTATACAAAAAACTATTAGTATATTAAAACTAATATATGAACTAAATATTTTAGAAAAACTAGACAAAAAAATACCTCCAAGAATTAAAATAATTAAGAAAAAAATATTATGGAATAAATTTAGCATTACAATTAAATAAAATCAATAGATATATTGTATTTAATTTATTTAATGATATATAATACTATATTATATATCATTTTGGAGGAAAAATTATGTTAAAAAAAGTAGCAATTCTGGCGAATGGTGGCGATGTTTCGGGATTTAATGCAGTTATTAGAGGAATAGTTAAGACTGCCGAAAAACACCGGTATTCAATGTTTTGGAATTTTAGATGGGTATAGAGGACTTTTAAACAATGATTTTGTAGAACTTACATCAATAGATAACGCGTCTGGTATATTAACAAAAGGTGGTTCTATTATTGGTTCTTCACTAAATGCAAATGTGTTTAACTACAAAATAGAAGAAAATGGACAAATTTTATACAAAGATTTATCTGATCAATGTATACAAAATGCAAGAAATGCTGGATTTGATTGTATATTTGCTTTAGGTGGAGATAGCACTCAAAAATCAGCTAGAGATTTTTATGTTAGAGGATTAAATATGATAGGAGTTCCTAAAACAATAGATAACGATGTAGCATGTACAGATATAACTTTTGGATATAATACAGCCGTATCTGTTGCAACAGATGCATTAGATAGACTTCATTCTACTGCTGAAACACATAACAGAATAATGGTCTTAGAAGTAATGGGTAGATATGCAGGTTGGATAGCATTAGAATCTGCTATCGCTGGTGGAGCCGATATAGCGCTTATTCCAGAAATTCCATACAACATTCAAGGAGCAGCAGAAGCGATAAAATCAAGACAGAAGGTTGGTAAGAATTTTGCGATAGTAGTAGTTGCAGAAGGAGCTTTCCCAAACGATGGAGAAGTGACAGTAAAAAATGTTCGTGAAGGCGGACAAGGCGTTATAAACACACAATTAGGTGGCGTAGGAGAAAAGGTTGCCAAAGACTTAGAAGCTTTAACTGGATTAATAGCAAGAAATACTACTTTAGGATATATGCAAAGAGGAGGTACTCCAACATCATATGATAGAGTTTTATCTACAAAATATGGTGCAATGGCTATGGAACTAGCTTTAAACGAAAAATTTGGGGTATTAACTGTAATTAAAGACGGAAAATTAGATTATGTTACATTAGAAGATGTTGTTGGAGAAAATAAAGAAATAGGTGCAGTAGCAGGTAATACTCCAGAAAGCAACATAAGAAAAGTAACTATGGATCATGATTTAGTAAAGACGGCAAAAAATATAGGTATTTATTTAGGAGAATAATTTTAAGTAGAAAGGATGTATGTATTGTGAAAGCATTAATTAGTGTATCAGATAAAACCGGAATTGTAGATTTTGCAAAAGAATTAGAAAATAAAGGAATAGAAATTATATCAACAGGTGGAACGTATAAAGTTCTTAAAGAGTCAGGGGTATCTGCCATAGAAATATCTGAATTAACAGAATTTCCAGAGTGTTTAGATGGTAGGGTAAAAACATTGCATCCCAAAGTACATGCAGGAATACTTGCTATACGCGAAAATCCTAATCATATGAAACAACTAAAGGATTTAAATATAGATACAATAGATTTTGTAGTTGTAAATTTATATCCGTTTAAACAAACAATTTTAAAAGATAATGTAGCTTTAGAAGAGGCAGTAGAGAACATAGATATAGGTGGACCTACAATGCTAAGAAGTGCTGCAAAGAATTATCAAGATGTTGCAGTAATTACAGACCCAAATGATTATGCTAAAGTATTGAGCGAGTTATCCGAAGACGGAAAAGTTTCTAGAGAAACAAAGTTTTACTTAATGCAAAAAGTATTTGAACATACTTCAAGTTATGACACCCTAATTTCAAAATACATAAAGGCACAAAGAAAAGATGATTCACTTCCTAATGAATTAACTCTTACATACGAAAAAGTACAAGATATGAGATATGGAGAAAACCCACATCAAATCGCTGCTTTATATAAAGAAATAGGGAAGTGCGAAGGTTCTTTAGTATCTGCTACACAGTTAAACGGTAAAGAGTTATCATTTAACAATATAAATGATACTAACGGTGCTTTAGAATTATTAAAGGAATTTGATGAACCAACAGTTGTTGCATGCAAACATGGTAATCCATGTGGAGTAGGTAGTGATATCAACATATACGAAGCATGGAAGAAAGCATACGAATCAGATAAAGTTTCTATATTCGGAGGAATTGTTGTTGTAAACCGTGAAATAACACTTAAAATGGCAGAAGAAATGAAAGAGATTTTCTTAGAAGTAATAGTAGCTCCTTCTTATGAAGCAGAAGCTCTAGAATCACTTAAAACAAAGAAAAATTTACGTATATTAGAATTACCTTCTATTACAATAAAACAACCAGAAAATGCATACGATATTAAAAAAATAAATGGGGGAGTAATACTTCAAACAATAGACTCAAAACTATTAGATGAATATGAGGTTGTTACAAATACAAAACCTACAGAAAAAGAATTAGAAGATTTATTGTTTACTTGGAAAATTGTTAAATATGTTAAATCTAACGGAATTGCTCTAGGCAAAAACAAACAATCTATTGGAATAGGTCCAGGACAGGTAAATAGAATTTGGGCTGCAAAACAATCCATAGAACATGCACAAGAATTAATTTCAGATACTGCAACGGATGGTGCAGTACTTGCCTCAGATGCTTTCTTCCCATTTTCAGATTGTGTAGAAGTAGCACATGCCGCTGGAATAAAAGCAATAATTCAACCTGGTGGTTCAATTAAAGATCAAGATTCAATAGATAAATGCAACGAATATGGAATATCTATGATTTTTACAAAAATGAGACACTTTAAACATTAAAATATAGAAGCGCAAAGAGGATATTTAAAAATATCCTCCTTTTTTCGTTCTAAAATGTACAAGGTCTGAATATATATACTTTAGACTATTTTTTTAGGAGGAATCACTTATGATGGTAGATGACCGAAAACAAACACTTTCAAACATATTACAAAATGTAATATTAGAAAATAGGGGGAAGCTCAGCATATCTGGAGTATTAGATGTACTAAGTTTTGATGATCAGATTGTTATATTAGAAACAGAATTAGGTCTTTTAAATGTTAAAGGAGATAATTTAAGAATAAATAAATTAAGTATCGATACTTCTGAGGTAATTGTAGAAGGAGATATAATAAGTTTAGCTTATTCTGAAAAAGATTATGAAAAAAAAGGTGGTTCGCTTTTAGGAAAAATATTTAAGTGATAGGGTGATTTTACTTGAAACAATTAGTGCCTAATAATCAATTATACTTATTTTTCATATTTGTTTTAACAGGATTATTAATAGGTATACTATTTGATGTATTTAGAATTTTACGAAAAAGTTTTAAAACTCCTGATGGTATAACATATATCGAAGATGTTCTTTTTTGGATTATATCTGGTATTTTAGTTTTATTTACGGTTTTAAAATTCAACAACGGAGAGTTTCGTAACTACATTTTTATACGGACTATTTTTAGGAATAAGTTTTTACATGCTTATATTTAGCAAAACCTTTATCAAAATTTCAGTAAAATTTGTAATTTTCATAAAATCAATTATCATAAAAACACTTTCTATAATTTTGTTTCCGTTTAAACGCATTTATATGATATTAAAAACTGTTTTTATTGTAATGAATAAATTCTTAAAAGGAAAATCAAAAACATTGTCAAAAAATGTAATTAAATATTTTAAAATAAAAATAGTGTCAAGTATAAGAAGGATTTTGTATAAAAATGTTGAATAATATACATATGGTTTTTATTCAATATTATGTTAAATAAATGGAGATTACAAATGAAAAGACAAAGAAATACTATAAAAACTTTTAATTTAATATTTTTAATAGTTATTTTATCATATATAATATATATTTTTGTGGGACAACAACAAAAATTAAATTCATACAAAAATTCACAGGTTTACTATGCAAAACAAATCGAAGAACAAAAAACATATAAAAATGATCTAACAGAGCAAAAGAATAATATAACATCCCCAGAATACATAGAATTGATTGCACGCGAAAAATTGGACATGTATTTACCAAATGAAAAAGTATATATAGATATAGGAATGTAATATGGGGGGCTAAATATGGATTTTAATACGATGGGGCTATCTGAACTCAAGGAATATGCGAAAGAAAAAAATATCAAAGGCATTTCTTCTTTAAAAAAAACCGAGCTTATAAATCTTTTATCTAACACAGAAAATATTTCTCAAACTATTTCCCAAGAAACAAATTCTTCAATAGAATCTACAAAAGAATCTCCAACAGTAGCGCAAGATGGATATACGCTAAATGAGGGAGATGAAATTGTAAAAGGAATTCTAGAGGTCCTTCCAGATGGATATGGCTTTTTAAGGGGAGAAAACTATTTACCTACACCAAAAGATGTTTATGTTTCGCCTGTTCAGATAAAAAGATTTAGATTAGATACTGGAGATATGTTAAAAGGTATAAAACGAAAACCTAAAGAAGGAGAAAAATTCCCTGCATTAATATACGTAGGGGAAGTTAATGGCGAGCATCCAGAAAATGCGATGAAGCGTAAATCTTTTGATGATTTGATTCCAATATATCCTGTAGAAAGATTAAAACTAGAAACCACGCAAAGCGAATTTACAATGAGACTTATGGATATATTGTCGCCAATCGGAAAAGGGCAGAGGGGTATGATCGTTGCCCCACCTAAAGCAGGAAAAACTACTATATTAAAAAAATTAGCAAATAGTATCACTAAAAATAATCCCGAAGTAGAACTTATTGTTCTTTTAATAGATGAAAGACCAGAAGAAGTAACAGACATGAAAAGATCAATTACAGGAGATGTTATATATTCTACATTTGATGAACAACCTGAACATCATGTTAAGGTTGCAGAGATGGTTTTAGAAAGAGCTAAAAGACTTGCAGCTCAAAAAAAGGATGTTGTTATATTACTAGATAGTATAACAAGACTTGCAAGAGCATATAACTTAGTAATACCAACGTCTGGACGTACATTGTCTGGAGGATTAGATCCAAGTGCTTTACATAAACCAAAACGTTTTTTTGGTGCAGCTAGAAACACAGAAAATGCAGGCAGTTTAACAATACTTGCAACAGCCTTAGTAGAAACAGGAAGCAGAATGGATGATGTTATATTTGAGGAATTTAAAGGAACTGGCAACATGGAAGTTCATCTAGATAGAAAACTATCTGAAAAACGAATATTTCCAGCAATAGATATAAATAAATCGGGGACAAGAAGAGAAGAATTACTATTAACAAAAGAAGAATTAGATGTAGTATTCCAATTAAGAAAATCAATGTCAAATATGAACTCAATAGAAATGACAGAACAATTAATTTCACAAATTGTAGCCACAAAAAATAATTCTGAATTTATAACAAGGTTAGATTATTTATTTAAACAGAAATAAGAAAAATGACTTATAAAAAGATAGATTTTATTAGATATATATGTATAGGGGATGCGAAAAAAATGCGTCTCTGGTCATTTTTAAAAGCCTTTTTTCAAAATACAACATTGCACAAAATGATAATTTTGTGCAAATTGGGTATCGCTATTTTGCCCGTATTTCCAAATATCATATAACCTTAGACATATTACATTACCATATAATTTAGTTGATTTTCATTATGCACTACAACATTAAAATTTGTATTCCTTTTTTGATATTTATAACATATAATACTATATATTATAAAACTTTATTTAAGGAGATGTTTTGTTATGAAAAAAATTATTTTTAAGGGTTCTGGTGTTGCAATTGTTACTCCTTTTACTGAAGATTCTGTTAATTACGATGAATTTAAGAAACTAATAAACTTTCAAATTTCTGAAGGAACTGACGCTATTATAGTTTGTGGAACTACTGGCGAAAGCTCTACAATGACTTTAGAAGAGAAAAAATCTGTAATTAAATTTACAGTTGATACAGTAAATAAACGTGTTCCAGTTATTGCAGGAACGGGCGGAAATTGTACTGCAAATTCGATAGAACTTTCTAAATACGCCGAAAGCATTGGTGTAGACGGATTATTGCTTGTTACACCGTATTATAACAAAACCACACAGGCTGGTTTAATAGCACATTATAAAGCTATTGCAAATTCAACAAATTTACCTATAATTTTATATTCTGTACCAAGTAGAACTGGTTTAAATATTACTCCCGCAACTTGCTTAGAACTTTCTAAAATAGAAAATATTGTAGCTATAAAAGAAGCAAGCGGAAATCTATCTCAAATTGCCGAAATCGCTTATTTATGTAAAGACAATTTAAACATATATAGCGGAAATGATGATCAGATCCTCCCTATTCTTTCGCTTGGCGGATTAGGCGTGATTTCTGTTCTTGCAAATGTAGTTCCTAAATTTACTCACGATATGGTAAATAACTTCTTTAATGGCGATTTTGAAGCATCAAAAAACGCTCAATTACAGGCAATTCCTTTAGTTAGTGCCTTATTTTCAGAAGTTAACCCTATCCCCGTTAAGGCAGCAATAGGTTTAATTGGCTATAATGCAGGCGTACCAAGACTTCCGCTTATAGAAATGTCTGAACCAGGAAAAGAAAAACTAAAAATTGAATTAAAAAAATTCAATTTGATTTAAATGTATTGATGTAAATTCGTTTATTTATTCATTTAGAGTAGCGCGAGAGGTGCCATGCAAATAAATTTTTTCGGAGCAGGGAGCTCCGTCGGGACGGAGAAAAAATTTATTGCATAAACCTCGGGAGCGAATAAAATTCATGTGGTTAAAAATGCAATTTAGTGGTTAAATTTTCTATATGATTTTTTATTTGCTTATGCTATAATGAATTCGTAATCTTATTGAAGGGATTGATTATTATTTTTAATACTATTTATACAAGAGATAATTATCTTGAATTTCAAGATATAATTAAAGATATAGAATGTGACGAAACTGTTAAACTAATGAATTCTTTTAAACAACATTATAATACAACTTGTTATGAACATTGCCTAAATGTGGCTTTTTATAGCTATTTAGTTTGCAAAAAGTGCAATTTAGATTTTGTATCTGCAGCACGTGCAGGAATGCTTCATGACTTATTTTTATACGACTGGAGATTACCAAGAGAAGATAAAAAAGGTTTTCATGGATTTAGACATCCCAAAGTAGCTTTAAATAACGCGTCTAAACTGTTTGATTTATCTAATAAAGAAAAAGATATAATTACAAAGCATATGTGGCCAATAACCATAATTTTACCTAAATATAAAGAAAGTTACATAGTTTCTTGTGTCGACAAATATTGTGCAATAAAAGAATCGATATCATATTACAAAAAAACTTTTAAGTTTCAAAGATTATGTAAATATGCTTACATATTTTTAATAATGATTTTTTTAATTCATAGCTAATAAGAAAGGGAAAATTAATTATGATAAAAGTTTTAGTAAACGGATGCAACGGTCGTATGGGTCAAGAAGTAGTAGCTCAAATCAAAAGAACAGATGATTTTATTACAGTTGCAGGGTTCGATAAAGAAATAAATTATACTTCTACCTTCCCCATTTACAATAATATAGATAATATCAATGAATTAGTTGATGTAATAATCGATTTTTCTATGCCAGAAGCTACTCTTAAAATATTAGAATATGCTTCTACTCGCAATATACCAGTAGTTATTGCTACTACTGGATTTTCTGATGATCAAATGGAAAAAGTAAAAACTTTTTCTAATATTATACCTATATTTAAATCTGCTAACATGTCTTATGAAGTAAATGTTATGTCTAAAATGTGCGCAATTGTATCAAAGCTTTTATCCGATAGCGATATAGAAATAATCGAAGAACATCATTCTAACAAAGTAGATGCTCCAAGCGGAACTGCCCTACTTTTGGCAGATTCAATAAATGATGCTTTAAATAACGAATTGTATTACGAATATAATAGACATAGTAAAAGAGAAAAAAGAAACAAGAAAGAAATTGGTATGCACTCTATTAGAGGCGGAACTACAGTAGGAAAACATACTGTAATGTTCTTTGGCGATAACGAAAGTTTTGAAATTACACATAACGTTTCATCAAGAAGTGTTTTTGCCAAAGGAGCAGTAAAAGCTGCCGAATTTATTACAACTAAAAAACCAGGACTATATTCTATGGATGATTTAATTCAGATTTAAAATATTTGTTTTAAATTTAATTCTTCATCATTTTGAATTTCTAGAAAAAGCGCTATTGCTTTTTCTATTTCATTTAAAGAGTCTATAATATCTCCTTTAGACAAATAAGTTTTTGCTGCTGTTATACTAAGTTCAATAGTATTTATTTCATTATGATTAGATATAAGTTGTAATTTGGACTTTTCTTCGCTCCATTTTTCGTAAACTTTATCTAGTTTTTCCCTACTATCGTTTCCGATTTAACGTATCATTTTTAACTTCATTTAAATTTTCTATAAAATAATCACTTGTAGTTCGTATATAGTTCGATGAGACTGTTGTAATAGTAACTAAAATCATTATTAAAGTGAAGATTATAAATATTTCTTTCATTATATTTAGCTCTCCTTCTTTTGACAGAATATTTGCTTCTTTCCGTCATAGGTAACAATTAGTGCTTCTTCAGGTTTGTAACCAAATTTTTCTACTTGTTTTTTTAGCCAGACATAATTCTTCCCTATCTTTTTTAAATTTTCTCCCATAATTTTTCCATCTAATACTAAGTCATATGGAAGGCCTTCATATTCTGGAATTATACTCATATCTTCTGGTATTAGCGGTCTTTTTTCAGGTTTTAATATTACAGTTAGTTCTCCGCTAGTTTCTAAAATTGCAAATTCTACGTCGCCAATAGTAAAAACATTTGCCTGTCTTAGTCTTTCTTGGAGTTCGTTTAAAGTGATTCTTTCCCTTCTTAAATTTTTCGCATCAATTTTTCCATTGTCTATTAGTATAGCAGGTTTTCCTGAAAAAATCTTTCTTGCTAACGTACTTTTCATACTTAAAACAGAAATAAGTATTTGAAGCATTAAAAGCGTCAAAATTGGAATAATACCATTTAGTAATGGTATTCCTGTATCCGACATTGGAATTGAGGCTAAATCTGCTATCATTATAGCTACTGTAAATTCAAATGGCTGAAGCTGACCTATTTCACTTTTTCCCATAAGTCGCATTGCAACAAGTATTAGTATGTATAAAATTATTGTTCTTACAAATATAACGTACATAAACTCTCCTAAAATTTTAAAAAAATACAAGTATATTTTTTACTTATTTGCTTAAAATATACTTATATTTTCAAGTTTTTGAATAGAATTTTTTCAGCTGTTTATAATATAAAATGAACACCTAGAAAAAAATCTAATTAAATATATATATTTAAAAAGGAGGTTACTTTAATGAACGATAACAATCAAACAACTACTACAAGTAATGCAACAAATACAGTTTGGCAAATTGTTACAAGATTAGTCGCTTCAGCAGTAGTGCTTGGAATTACAGCTTTCTTTACACCAGGTTTTACAATTAACAATGTATGGTCTTTGGCTGTAGCTGCTGTTATTCTTACTGCAATGGACTACCTTATAACAAAGTTTACTGGGTTGCATGCTAGCCCATTTGGTAAAGGGTTTGTAGGATTTGTATTATCAGCAATTGTACTTTATGTAACACA
>JAISHG010000121.1 GCA_031262685.1 Lachnospiraceae bacterium
TTATATAGATTATGACCATGCACAAGCAAATGCAGAGAGTATGTATTCTAATGCAAATGTGGAGAGTGGATTAATAACAGGAACACAGTGGGATGTAATAATGAAATGGATAGAGAATAGTGGATATAATGTACGTACAGATAGTAGTAGCTTTGGAAATTATGCAAATACAATATGGACTACAAGCGCAATGGACGATTGTAGTGATTACAATATAGGAAATAATTGGACAAGTGGAACCAAAGGCGTTGCTGATCCTTCGTTAGGTTTTTCTGTGTATATGAAAAATATTGCATTATTTAAAACAGGATCTGCTACAACTATAGCAAATAATATATATGATATTGCAGGTAATGCGGGTGAATGGACTAGCGAGATGCATTCTACGAATAGAGTTATACGCGGTGGAGCTGCGAGTTCTAACAGCTATGAATGCCCTGCAACTTACCGTATGAGCAGGGATATGGCAATGAACAATGACGTGGTAACATCCTTCCGCGTTGCACTTTATTTAAAATAGATGCAATAATGTAATATTATAAGATACAATTTTTGGGTCGCTGCACATAGCGATCCTTATATTTTTAATTGACATTTGGCTGGTTTTATTATACAAATATATATTATACATTTTAAATATTAAGAAACATATATACAAAAATCAAGGAGGAATTTTTATGTCAGAAGAAAAAAAGGACTATGGAGCAACTTTAAATTTACCAAAAACAGATTTTCCAATGAGGGCGAGTTTACCAGAAAATGAGCCTAAAGTGCAGGAAAATGTATTTGATAAAGGTTTATATAAAAAAATATTAAAGAAAAACGAAGGAAATGAGCCATATGTGCTTCACGATGGACCTCCTTATGCAAATGGAGAAATACATATTGGTCACGCATTAAATAAAATTTTAAAAGACACTATAGTAAGATACAAAAACTTAAGAGGTTACTATACACCATATATACCAGGCTTCGATACACATGGCTTACCAACAGAAAAACGTGCAATTCAAATGCTTGGAATAAATAGAGATGAAGTTAGTGTATCTCAGTTTAGAAATACATGTAGAGACTTTGCTTTAGGTTTTGTAGAAAAACAAACAGAAGGCTTTAAAAGACTAGGCGTATTAGGAGATTGGGAAGACCCATATATAACACTTGAGCCGGAATTTGAATCTAGACAAATTGGTGTATTTGGAGAAATGTACGAAAAAGGATATATATACAAAGGCTTAAAACCAGTTTATTGGTGTACAGATTGCGAAACTGCATTA
Source organism: Lachnospiraceae bacterium (assembly GCA_031262685.1). Lineage (GTDB taxonomy): Bacteria > Bacillota > Clostridia > TANB77 > CAG-508 > CAKPQL01. Next base: position 1,275 of record JAISHG010000121.1, read on the forward strand.
GCAGAAGCAGAAATAGAATATGCAGACAGCAAAACAACTTCAATATATGTAAAATTTGCAGTAAAAAATAGCAAAGGTTTGTTTAACGAAAATAATACATACTTTGTAATATGGACAACAACACCTTGGACATTACCAGGAAATGTTGCAATTACAATAGGACCAGACTTTAAATATAGCTTGGTAAATGTAGGAGCAGAAAACTATGTTATAGCATCTGAACTTGTAGAAAACGTAATGAAAGAAGCAAAAATAGAAAACTATAAAATAGAAAAAACTTTTGAAGGAAGCGAGTTAGAAGGAGTTCTTTGCAAGCATCCATTTATAGAAAGAGATTCAAAAGTAGTATTAGGTAGCGACGACACCATATTAGTTGAACTAGGTACTGGTACAGGAGCAGTTCATACAGCTCCGGGGTACGGTAAAGAAGATTATTTATGTGGAATAAAAAATGATTTAGAAATAGTAGTATGTGTAGATGGAAAAGGTTTTCAAACAGAAGGAGCAGGGCCATTTGCAGGTTTAAGATACGATAAATCAAACGAAAAAATAATAGAATGGCTAGAAGAAAACAATATGTTATTACACAAAGAAGAAATAAACCATTCATATCCACATTGTTGGAGATGTAAAAATCCAATAATATTCAGAGCAACAGATCAGTGGTTTGCTTCAGTAGAAGGCTTTAGAGAAAAAACCTTAGAAGAAATTAAAAAAGTAAAATGGATACCGGGATGGGGCGAAGAAAGAATATCTTCAATGATTAAAGACAGAGCCGATTGGTGTATATCTAGACAACGTACATGGGGAGTTCCAATTCCAATATTCTATTGCGAAGACTGTAAAAAAGAATATATAACACACGAATCAATAGAAAAAGTTCAAAAAATATTTCGAGAAAAAGGTTCGAATGCATGGTATGATATGAGCGTAGAAGAATTACTTCCAGAAGGCGCAAAATGTAAATGTGGACATACTCATTTTACTAAAGAAACAGACATTATGGACGTATGGTTTGATTCTGGTTCTTCACACGTTGCAGTGCTAGAAGAAAGAGGTTTGCCACCAGCTAACATGTACCTAGAAGGAAACGATCAATACAGAGGATGGTTCCAATCTTCTATATTAACAGCAGTTGCAACAAAAGGAATAGCACCATATAAAGAAGTCTTAACGCACGGTTTTGTTATAGATGGAAACGGCAAGAAAATGTCAAAAAGTATGGGTAATTCAATAAGTCCACAAGAAATTATAAAAGAATATGGTGCAGATATTCTAAGATTATGGGTATTATCTTCAGATTATAAAAATGAAATTAGTTTATCTAAAGATATTTTAAAACAAATTACAGAAGTATATAGAAAAATAAGAAATACATGTAGATACATACTAGGAAATATAAGTGACTTTGATGTTAACAGTCCAGTAGAATACGAAAAAATGCCTGAAATAGATAAATGGGCATTACTAAAACTGAATTCACTAATAGAAAGCGTTACAAAAGATTTTGACGAATATGAGTTTCACGCGGTATATCATAGTATAAACGATTTCTGTGTTGTAGATATGAGTAACTTCTATCTAGATATAATAAAAGATAGATTATACACATCAAAACCAAACTCTATTGAAAGACGTTCAGCGCAAACCGTAATGTACGAAATATTATGTGCATTAGTAAAAATTCTTGCACCACTAACATGTTTTACAGCAGAAGAAATATGGAGTTTTATGCCACACAAAACAAACGAAACCTTCGAAAGTGTTATGCTTGCTAAGTGGCCAGAAACAAATGTAAAATATCAAAATAAAGAAATACAAGAAAAATGGAGTAAAATAGTTAGCTTAAAAGAAGAGGTTTCAAAAAAATTAGAAATCGCAAGAGCAGAAAAGACAATAGGTCATTCATTAAATGCTAAAGTAGTAATATATTTAGCAGATGAAGAATATGAATTCTTAAAGCCTATGAAAAAAGAATTAGAATCTGTATTTATAGTATCAGATTTGGAAATAGTAAAGGGAGAAAAAGACGATAAGATAGAAGTACAAATAGCTGAAGGAGAAAAATGCGAAAGATGTTGGAAATATTCTGTTACAGTAGGAGAAAATAAGGAAAACCCAACTATTTGCAAAAGATGTAACGAAAATTTAATTGCGGATCATAATTAATAGAATTGATTAAATATGTATTGGCAATAACTTGTGTAGGGGCGAGGTTCGTTGTAGGGGCGTATGATTACGCCCTGACCCGTTGAGAAGACCAAACTCCGTCCTAGCTAGAAAGAAGGTAACTTTTGTGTATCAAGATAATAAAAACAATATTTATAAAATTATAATGATGCTGTTAATAACAATATTTGTAACAGTGTTAGTAACTATAATTTGTTACAACAGATACTTAGAAGCAGACGAGAATAGACTAAAATACATCACTTTATCAAAGTCTACAAGCAGTATAGAAAGTTTAACTGCAAAAGCGCGTGAAATGTTGAACCGTTACTATCTTGGTGAAATAAATGATGAAGAACTTATTGAGGGAGCATTAAAAGGGTATGTAGATGCGTTAGGAGATGAATATACCGAATATTACACCCCAGACGAATGGTCTCAAATAGAAGATAGGCTTGTTGGTTCATACGTAGGGATTGGTGTGTATATTTTAAATTATACCTATACAAATCAAATAGTGGTAATATCGCCAATAGATGGGTCGCCGGCATATAATGCGGGAATAAAAACAGGAGATATAATAACCAAAGTAGATGGTGTGGAATATACAGGGGAACAAATAGATATAGCAACAAGTAAACTAAAAGGACTGCCAGACACAAAAGTAAATGTAGAAATAATTCGTGGAGAAGAAGTTTTAACGTTCGAAATTGAAAGAAAAGAAATAATAGTAAATGAAGTAAAGTCAAAAATGTTAGAAAATAATATTGGATATATATCAATAGCAAGTTTCGATAAAGAAACAGCAAATCAGTTTAAAGAGCAAGCAGGAAAATTATTAGCAGAAGGAGCAAAAGGTTTAATAATAGACATAAGAAATAATGGCGGTGGATTAGTAGAAACTACATGCCAAATTGCAAGTTATATACTTCCAAGCAATTCTATTATCATGGTTCAAAAAAATAAGCAAAACGAAGAAAAGGCAATAATGTCTTCAGGACAAAACTTCATAAATACAAAAGTTGTGTTACTTGTAAATGAGAACTCTGCGAGCTCTTCGGAAATATTAGCAGGAGCTTTAAAGGAAAATAATGCAGCAACTTTAGTAGGCACAAAAACATTTGGTAAGGGAATAATGCAGAATATATATGGCTTCGAAGACGAAAATGGCAAAGTGGTATCTGCAATTAAAATAACAACGGAAGAGTTTTTTACACCAAACAAAAATACAATAAATGAAATAGGAATAGAACCAAATGAGATAGTTGAATTGACTCAAGATGCAAAGGGAAATACAGTAGATACTCAATTAAATAGAGCTATTGAAATATTAAAATAGATACGTTTGACATAACGTGCCTAAAAGAGTAAAATGGGGTTGCGATACATTTTTATTTCTTACGGCAAAACCACATTAATTAAGGAGTTTACTATGGAGACTACATCGGCTATCCAAATTCCGCCTAAGGTGGCAAAGTATCTGGAAGACCACGGGATTCCTGTGGACGAAATCACAAGCGTTGTACCTGGAAAATTCGTTAAGGACGGCGATTCAAAATGTACTATTGAGTACAACTGCGAGACAAAAACCTACGGCACTATATATGTTGAATTAGAAAACTGTATGGCTGCTGAGGTGGATGAGTTTTTTTCTGAAATATTTGAGCTGTAAGAAAAGCGCGACACGTCTATATTTAGGCGTGTTTTATTATATGTCCTTTATTAACCTACTGACATAAAAAATGTAGGGGTGTATTGCATACGCCCTATTAAAGAACCATTCTTGCAGAGCCATTTTTAAGAAATCATATTGACATAACTGCAACTAGTAAGATAAAATGGAAAATGAAGTAAGTTAAATAGTCGCATGTATGAACTGCAAAGTTGTACATGAGGAAAGTCCGGGCTCCACAGAGCAATAATGCTGGATAACGTCCAGTGAGGGAAACCTTAAGGAAAGTGCAACAGAAAATAACCGCCAATTTTTTGGTAAGGGTGAAAAGGTGAGGTAAGAGCTTACCGGCAACATGGAGACATGTTGCGTCAGTGTAAACCCCATTTGGAGCAACACCTTAAAAAGAAGGCTAAGGCTGCTCGCCGTCTTCTACCTAGGTGGCTTGAGACATATAGCAATGTATGTTCTAGATAAATGACTATTCTAGACAGAACCCGGCTTATCGATTTGCTTTATTAAATTAAAAAATGCCATTCTACGAATGACATTTTTTTAAGTCTCTTAAACTACTTCTTTAAAGCTTGTATTTTGCTCATACATTTAGAACAAACAAGTTTGTCTTCAAAATGCTCCAAATTTTTTGTTCCTCCACAAAATACGCAACTTGTTTCAAATTTTTTTAAAACGATGTTAGAACCATCAACAAATATTTCTAATGGATCTCTTTCTAAAAGACCTAACTTATTTCTCAATTCTATTGGTAAAACTATTCTTCCAAGTTCATCTAATTTTCTAACAACCCCCGTAGATTTCATGCAAATCGTTCCTTTCATAATAAAATACATACAACCATATTTTAACATATACACAAATAAAGTCAAGTAAAAAAACTACAATTTTCTACAAAAATACACAAAAAAAGGAAAAACGGTGTGGAAAAAAGCGGGATTTTGTGGTATAGTAAAATTAGTTAAGATTTTGCTTGCTAGTGTGATAATATAAGTATATAACAAGGAAGGAGGAGAGTATTATGAAAGACCCAACTTCACTACTGATTTTAGAAGATGACCCAATAGAAATATTTAAATTCGAAGAATATATTAAACAAACTAAAGAAATTCAAATAATTAAGACAACAAATTCTACTGTAGATGCAATAGAATGCATCGAAAATAGTAATATTGGAGCCGCAATCATAGATTTGGAATTACATCAAGGTATTGGTTCTGGGATAGAGTTTTTAAAGAAAATAAATGAGTTTCAAAATAGACCTATAGTTATAGTTACCACTAATGTATATTCAAATATTATATATAGCAAAATTCATGAGGGATTGGCAGATATAATATTTTATAAAAAGCAAAAAGATTACTCTCCTAAATTAGTGATAGACTCTTTGCTAATGCTTGCTCAGGGCTTAGAATCAGCTGCAAACAACGAAATTAAAGTACAAGAATCAAATAAAATAGAGATAGATACAAATCAGAAATTAGTAAACACTATAAACAAAGAATTAGATTTAATAGGAATTAGTTACAAATTAAAAGGCAGAGATTATATATTTGATGGGATATACTATCTAATTGTAGAAGGTAATAAAAAGGCAGATGAACAAACAGTATTTCAATATTTATCGAAAAAAAACAAATTGTTAATTAGTAGTATAGGAAGAGCAATACAAACAGCAATAACACACGCATGGAGAACTTCTCCTACAGAAGATTTAAAAGAAAACTATACAGCGAAAATAAATTATCATACAGGAGTTCCAACTCCAACAGAATTTATATATTACTATGTTAGTAAAATTGAAACACTACTAAAAAAATAAAAAACCACCAATACAAACAAACATAAAACAAAATTCACAAATTAAGACAAAAATATGTTACACCAAAACACTTAAGGACAGTGTCCTAGGTGTTATTTTTATGCCATAGAAAAAAGGAGTGTGAATAATATGGCAGAATGGTGGTCAGGTGTATTAGAAATGGTAAGATATTGGTGTGGTAGATAGTTTACCAATTGATTTGATTGTTGTAGGGGCGCATTATCGCGCCCTATTAAACGTGAAACATGATATTGATTTTTCCTTTTAATTACATTATAATATTAGCGAAATTTGGAGGAAAAGATGATAACAATTGATTTTATAAATAGTCTACTAAAAGTGCTAATTCTAAACATTTGTATTGTATATATTTTTGTAAGGATTATTCATTATACAGATATTAATTTTTCTAAAAAATTAAAACTTAATTTGTTTAATATAGTAGTATCCTTCTTATATGCTTTCTTTCTTGATAGAATTGGTTTACTTATGGATACAATACTTCTGATATTTGTAATTAGTGTCATCATGAAATTTATTACAAAAAAACAATTAAATTATAGTGTTTTTATAACAATTATATCTGCAACTATTGCCTTTGTTGTTTTTATTATTTCGATAACAGGTACTGCACTGTTTGCAAAATCACCAATATTTAATTTGAACCATTATGAATCTATAGGTATGATACTTGCTGGAGTATTAGAATTAGTATTCATAAACCGAATTTTCAAACTTAAGCGTTTTAAAAAAGGGCTTACGTTTCTAAAAGAAGAAAAATTTTCCGGAAATATTATGCTTTTAGGTATAGTTCTTAGCGGCATGGTAGTTATAATTTATACTATACTATCTAAAACTAAAAATGATGATACTACTGTAACCCTAATCTCCGGTGCGATTTTGGTTGCAATCGGTATATTTATTTGGGCTCAAAAATCTATAACATCACATTACAAAAATTTATTAAAAAAAGATACTATTAAACTATTAGAAAGCGAACTTATAAAAGAAAAAGCAGAAAAGGATAAAATATACAAAGAATTAGAAACTATAGCTACAATAAATCATAAATACGCACATAAAATATCTGCTTTAGAATATAAAATCGAAAAGTATAATTCTTTATTATCTGCTAATATTGAATTCTCAAACGAAATTGCAAATATGAAAGATGCGGTAAAAGAATTGTCATCAGAATATACTGCAGAAATAACTAAGAAAATGGTGGGCTTGAAGGATTTATCTAAAACAGGATTCTTAAAAATAGATAATATGCTAGAGTATTTTAAGGCAAATGCACAAGAATGCAAAATAGATTTTGTTTTCGAGCAAGAAGTAGATATACGTGAACTTGTTAATGAAATTATAGAAGAAGAACGTATAGAAATACTAATTGCAGATCATGTAAAAGACGCTATAATTGCAGTAGAGCATTCTAAAAATTTAAACAAAACAATTAAACTTAAGTTTTGTAAAGAAAATGGAATTTATGCATTAAAAATATATGATACAGGTATAGAGTTTGAAATAAATACCTTAACTAACTTGGGTGCAAAACCGATTACTACTTATAAGAAAGAAGGCGGAAGTGGATTGGGATTCATTACTACTTTTGAAACGTTAAAGAAATGCAAAGCCAGTTTATTTATAGAAGAATTTTGTCTGACAGAAAAAAACATCTATACAAAAGGAGTTTCAATACATTTTGATGGAAAAGAAGAATATAGAATTAAATCTTATAGAATGGAAGAAATTCTAAAATCTGCAGGTGAAAACAAAACATTTAAGGTAGTAGTATAGCTATATGTTAGCTAGAGGATTGCTTTCAACAGCAGCACGGACTTGACTATTATCTACATGTGTGTATATTTCAGTAGTAGCAATGCTTTCGTGACCTAAAAGCTCTTGTAAGGCACGAATATCGACATTACCGTATTTATACATAAGTGTAGCAGCAGTATGTCTTAATTTGTGAACTGAATACTTATTTATATCTAACCCAGTTTTTTGCAATTCGCGTTTAACTATGTACTGAACAGTTCTAGAACTAATTCTCTCTTTTCTTTCGCTTAAAAATAAAGCATCTCTGGCATCATTTTTTGCTATATCGTGTGGGCGAACGCTTAGGTAGTCATTTATTGCGTTTACACATGCTTTGTTTAAATATATGGTTCGTTCTTTATTTCCTTTACCAATTACGTTTAGTTTGTAATCACTAAAATTTATATCTTTAATATTTATATTTATAAGTTCAGACAAACGAATTCCGCAGTTTAAAAATATTGTTATTATTGCATAATCGCGCTTATTATTTCTGTTTTCTTCTTCATGAGTTTTTGTTAGCAAATCAAGACTTTCATTCAAAGATAAGTACTTGGGCATACGTTTTTCTAATTTTGGTGTTTCTAAATTTTGTGCAGGATTTATTTTTAGAATATTTGCTTTTTGAGTTAAATAGTTGAAAAAAGATCTTATGCTTGCAACTTTTCTTGCTCTTGTTGCAGCTTTTGCTTTAAGTTCATTTTTTAAATATGCAAGGTATGAGTGCAAATCTTCTAATTTTAATTTTTCAAGAGACTCTATAGTCATGGAACTAATAGAGCAATTTTCAAAATCGGTTTTAGAAGTGGGACGAAGTTCTATGTATTTTAAAAAATTTAAAATATCATAATTATATTCTTTTATAGTATTTTTAGATTTGTTTAATATAACACCTGAGTAATCTAAGAATGAATTTAAAAAATCCGGATTATCATTTCTATTTATCATACAAATTCTCCTATCTAGAAAGTTATTATATCACATATATAAATTAAAAGAAATGTTTATAAAATGTAGGGGCCGAGCGGTAAGGAATACCCATGAGGAATGCCGACTCGCGCCCTAAAAATCATATAATTTATATCATAAAATTTATAATCTTGACAAAGTAAAAAAAACAAAGTATACTTCTATAGTATTTTTGAAAGCAAAAAAAGATTTTAAAATAGATTAGCTATACAAGGAGGGATATACATGGCACAACCAAAAAGAAGATGGTCAAAAGCAAGAACGGGAAGTAAAAGATCAACATGGAAATTAGAAAATCCTAATTTGGCAAAATGCAAACATTGTGGGGAAGCAGTAATGCCTCATAGAGCTTGTAGTAATTGTGGATATTACGATGGAAAAGAAGTAATTTCTGTAAAAGAAGATTAGTTTATAAATTAAAAAGCATGCACAATGTGTATGCTTTTAGTATAACTAGAGGTGATATATATTTATGAATAGAGTAGATAAAACAAATTATTATTTAGATATTGCAGAATCTGTTGCAAGTAGGAGCACTTGTTTAAGAAAAAAATATGGTACAGTTATTGTAAAAAATGATGAGATAATATCTACTGGTTATAGTGGGTCTCCGCGAGGAAGAGCAAATTGCATAGATTTAGGATATTGCAATAAGAAAAAGGTATTCCCCGATGCTCATCACACAGGTTATGATGCATGTAGAGGGGTTCATAGCGAGCAAAACGCCATAATAAGTGCCTCTAGAAAAGATATGATGAATTCAACATTATATCTAGTTGGATATAAAGAAACCGAAAATGGAAACGAATACGAAGAAGGAGCATCTCCTTGTTTAACGTGCAGAAAATTTATTATAAATTCTGGTATAGAAAAAGTTGTTGTGCGCGAAGATAAAAAGAATTATATCGTTATAGATGTAGAAGAATGGGTTAAAAACGATGAATTATTAAACGATGTACTTGCATATTAAATTGTAAAAGGTGAAGTAGAATGAATTTAGTTATTTTTATAGGAATAATAATATCCTTAATAGGAGTAGTAATGATTTACGATGCTAGAGTTATAACAAAGAAAATATTTGGTTTTGGTGACCAAAATGAAGCTGCTTTAGGATTAAAGCTAGTTGGTTTTATTATTGCAATAATTGGTGCATTAATAGTATATTTTAACATGCAGTAATTGGTAGGTGTAAAAAGTGTTAGAACACGTTAATAATGTAGAAGACTTAAAAAAATTAGATAAAACTCAAAAAATAGAATTGGCAAAAGACATAAGGAAAGAATTAATAAATGTAACATCTAAAACAGGAGGGCATTTGGCATCAAATTTAGGAGTGGTAGAGCTTACAATAGCTCTGCACTCTGTTTTTGATGTTCCTCAAGATAAAATTGTTTGGGATGTAGGGCATCAAACTTATGTGCATAAAATGCTAACAGGTAGAAAAGATAAATTACATACAATAAGGCAATTGGATGGGATTTCGGGGTTCCCTAAAACGTGTGAGTCGATATACGACTGTTTTGATACTGGGCACAGTAGTACTTCTATATCTATTGCACTTGGAATGGCAAGAGCAAACGCCATAAATAAAATAAAAAATCGTGTTATTGCAGTTATTGGGGATGGTGCTTTGACAGGTGGTATGGCACTAGAAGCCTTAAATGATGCTGGAAGTAGCAATGCAAATATATTAGTAGTATTAAACGATAATGAAATGAGCATATCTAAGAATGTGGGTGGCGTGCGAAATTTTCTTACTAAACTTCGTACTAAAAAGTTTTACAAAAAAACTAACAATGTTACAAAAAAAGTTTTAAATAAGGTACCGCTACTTGGTAGTTTTAGCATTAAACTTGCGAGAAGAATAAAGCAAGGAATAAAGCAAATTTTTATACCAAACATGTTCTTTGAGGATATAGGTTTTACTTATTTTGGACCTGTAGATGGACATGATATAGAAAAACTGGAAAGCATACTAAACCTAGCAAATTCACAAGAAGGACCTATTTTAGTTCATGTAATAACTACAAAAGGAAAAGGTTATGAAATTGCAGAACTTGATCCAGGTAAATTTCACGCAATATCTAAGTTTAATATAGATACTGGGGAATTAGAAAGTGCCAAAGCGAAAGATTATTCTTCTGTATTTGGAAATAAATTAGTAGAGCTTGCAACTAAAGACGAAAAAATTGTTGCAGTTACAGCTGCAATGGCAGATGGTACAGGACTAAAAGATTTTTCGGAAAAGTTTCCGAATAGATTTTTTGATGTTGGCATAGCTGAGGAACATGCAGCCCGGATTAATTGCAGGAATGGCAAAACAAGGATTAAAGCCAGTATTTCCCGTTTATTCTTCGTTTTTGCAAAGAGCATATGATCAAATAATTCATGATGTTTGTCTGCAAAATTTGCCTGCTACAATCTGTATAGATAGGGCTGGTTTGGTTGGGAACGATGGAGAAACCCATCAAGGTTTGTTAGACTTTGCATTTCTCCAGACAATACCAAATATAAATATACTAGCGCCAAAGAATTTTATGGAGTTAGAGCAAATGCTAGAGTTCTCAGTTAATAGTAATATTCCAATAGCTATTAGGTATCCCAGAGGTGCTGAAGGAAAAACATCTTTAAATTCTAATTCGCCCATAGTTTTAGGGAAATCCGAAATATTATGTAAGGGTGAAAAAATTGCCCTACTTGCTATTGGAAAAATGGTGGAAAGAGCGTGTGAAGTAGCAGATATTTTAAAAAGACAAGGAAAGAACATAACAGTTGTAAATATGAGGTTTTTAAAACCTATAGACAAAGATTTAGTCTTAGGCATCTTGACCACAAATAAATATGTTGTTACTTTAGAAGATGCATATATAGCTGGAGGACTTGGAACTGCAGTTTCAGAGATAATTGTAGAGAATAACGTTCGAGATATTTGTTTGCTAAAACTAGGGTATCCAAATGAATTTATTAAACATGGAAACGTAGATCAAATAGAAAAAAAATACGGATTAGATACTGCTTCTATGGTAGAAAAAATAATTCAATTGACTAAAGGGTCAATTTGATAAAAAATTCTTGATATAAAAAAGTCAATACTATATAATCTTTTCGTATATTAATTAGGAGACAAGTAGGTATGAATAGAACCAAGAGAAAAATATTCGAAACATCAATGCAACTCTTTGCAAAAAAAGGTTATGAAGCTACGAGTATAGAAGAAATAACTGCTGTTGTTGGTGTTGCAAAAGGAACATTGTACTATCATTTCTCCAGTAAGGAAGAAATTTTCAATTTCCTTGTAGAAGAAGGAATGAAACTTTTAAAAAACAGTATACAAATCAAAATGCAAAGTCTAAATAATGCTACCGACAAATTAAGAGCCATAGTGCTAATACAAATTAAAGTTATGGCAAAATATGAAGACTTTATTTCTATACTTCTTAGTCAGCTTTGGGGTAATGAAGCGAGAAACAATACTTGTAAAAACTATGTTTTCGACTATCTAAAGATAATAGAAAATACAATACAAGAAGGCATAGACAGTGGTGAATTTGTAAAACTAAATCCTGAAATTTTAGCATCTCGGTATATTTGCATTAACATGTTCTAGTCTAATATACAAGTTAAAAACTAATAAAGAAATAGACATAAAAAGAAATTATATCGAATATGAAAAATATTTATTAACTATTTTAAAAGATGGAAAGGTTGAAACAGATGGAAAGAAAAATACATAATTTTGTGGAGATAAAGAATCTAAAGGATATGCTTAAAAAAACTGGGCAGATGTATGCTAAGTATCCTGCGTTTAAATTTAAAACGGAACAAGAAGGTAAGTTTAAAATAATAACTCATGAAGAATATAGAAATGAAATTAATTCTTTAGGGACAGCTCTCATAAATATGGGACTTAAAGGAAAAAGAATTGCAGTAATATCAGACAATAGATATGAATGGACAGTGGCATATCTAGCTATTTGTTGTGGTACAGGAGTAGTAGTTCCATTAGATAAATCTTTACCAGAACAAGAAATAGAAAATTTATTGATTCGTTCAAAGGTCCAAGCAATTTTTTATTCAGATAAATATACTAAAACTATGGAAAAAATTAAAGCAGGAGGAAAAACAAACCTTTTACATTATATTTCTATGGATTTAGATAAATCTAATTCGAAAGTGTTATCACAAAAGGCGCTAACCCAAAAAGGCGAAATGCTAGTTGCAGAGGGGAACACTGCTTTCATAGATGCCGAAATAGACGAAGAAGAAATGTCTTTTATGTTATTTACATCAGGAACTACTGCTTTATCTAAGGCAGTAGCGTTATCTCACAAAAATATATGTACAAATATTATGGATATAGCTTCTGTAATAGAATTAACTCCAGAAGATACTTTATTATCGTTCTTACCGTTACATCATACATTCGAATGTACAGTTGGATTCTTGTATCCAATTTATAAAGGAGCTACAATTGCTTATTGTGAGGGGATACGTTACATTGCAGATAACATAAGAGAATACCAAATTACAGCAATGATTTCGGTACCTATATTATTTGAAAATATGTATAAAAAAGTAATGAAGGGTATTAAAAAGCAAGGTAAATATGAAAAAGTTCAGTTTGGAATAAAACTTACTAAGTTTTTTCTAAAGTTTAAAATTGATTTACGAAAACGTATTTTTAAAGATATACACAGTGTGTTAGGCGGTAAAGTAAGATTGTTTGTAAATGGAGCCGCAGCATTAGATAAAGAAACAGAAATAGGGTTTAATAATTTAGGATTTAAAATTGTTCAAGGATATGGATTAACAGAAACATCACCTGTAATATCTGCAGGTAACGACAGACATACTAAAATTGGTTCTGTTGGTAAAGTCTTTCCTAGTTTCGAAATCAAAATAGACAATCCAAATGAAACCGGTATTGGGGAAATTGTAGTAAAAGGTAACTCTGTTATGCTTGGCTACTATGAAAATGCAGAAGCTACAAACGAAGTTTTAAAAGATGGATGGTTCCATACTGGCGATTTAGGATATTTAGATGAAGAAGATTACTTATTTATAACCGGTAGAAAGAAAAATGTTATAGTATTAAAAAATGGAAAAAATATTTACCCAGAGGAATTAGAAGCGAAAATAAATAAAATAGACGGAATAAAAGAATCTATTGTGTACGGAAAACCAGAAAGTTCTAATGATGCAGATTTGAAATTGTGTGCAAAAATAGTATACGATAAAGAAACAGTTAAAGAAGAATATGGCTTAAATACAGAAAGCGAAATTTTAGATAAAATTTGGGACAAAATTAAAGAAATAAATAAAACAATGCCAACGTATAAGTACATTAGAGAGATAACGTTAACAGAACAAGAACTTATAAAAACAACTACTCAAAAAATTAAGAGACATGAGGAATTGGCGAAAATACTGGGTAAGTAAGGTTGTATACGTTTAAAAATAATTATAGAAAATAATAGTAAATAGTATTGACTTTTGTAATATTATTGTAATATTATTGTAACACAAATGATAAAAACAAATTTTATAAATCCTATTGTAGTATTCTGCAAAAAAATGTATAATTACTAAGAAATGATGCTGACAAACATAGGATAAAGGAGGGGTGTTTACGTGTCACTATTCTCAAAATCAGGCATAGTAAACGTAAAAATGATAATTACGGAAGAAAAAATTTTATCTAATATAGATAGAGTTCAAAAAATGATAAATCCAAATAATAAAAAGCAGATTATCGAATTAGAAGAAGATGCTTATTTTATAGATTTAATAGATTCAATAAAAACATATTTGCAAGAATATCCAAAAAAGAAAAATTTTCCGGAAGCAGTATATAAAGCTGCTTACGATCTTGTTGAATATGCTACTACACAATTCGAAGACAATACTAAACAAATAGAAGAATTAATTAGGCAGCGAGAAAAAAACATTGCACTTGCCAATAAATTAAAAAACATAATAAAATCTGTTCAAGGAAAAGAAAAAGACTGGAAAGACAAAGTGAAGCAGGCAGTAGAAGATTTTTCTGAAGACATAATAAGTACACTAAATCTAATTGGCAGAAGTAAAACTACAAAATCCGAAAATTACAATAGTGCACTAAAATTGGTAAATGCGAGAGTATCAAACTTAGAAAGCAATTTGCATATAGAAATAGATATGGAACGTATAGAAGACAGGTCAAAAGCACTAAGTTATATCGGCATAGAAGTAGCAGAAGCATTAAAAGAAATACCAGCTCCAAGTAAAAAAACAGTTACAGTTAAAGCTACGGTCACAGAAAAAGTAAAAAAACCTACAGTAAATACTCTAGTAAAAGAAGAACAACAAATAGCAGAAACCGAGTATATACAAGATACTAGAGTAGAAGTAAAACCTTCTTTATGGCAAAGGATTAAAACTAGTAAAGTTATAAGAATAATAACTAACCTAACAAAAATAAGGATCAGAATAGATGTTCCGGCACTTCCGGAAGCTAGAGAACAAAAATAAAATAAGAGTATGATGGCGGATTGATTATCCGCCAAATTTTTTAGAGTTTGTGTAAAATAATGGACAGAACTTTTTACATGTGTTAAAGAATTGTACGAGAAAGGAAATGTGTTGTGTATAAATTAATAGTTACGGATTTAGATGGAACGTTACTAAATTCGCACGGAGAAGTAAGTAAGACTAATATTGATACTATAAAGTTAGCAATAAGTAAAGGCGTTGAAGTGATTTTGGCGTCAGGCAGACCCGTTGAAGCAATGAGAAATTATGCTTTAGAAATCGGGGCAAGTAAATATATTATCTCTGGAAATGGTGCTATAATATATAACTTAGAAAAAAACAAAATCGTATATAAAAAACAAATTAAAAAGACTCGAGTAGAACAAATTGCTAAAGCTTGCGAGGAAAACAGCATATTTTATTGTGTGTATACTAAAGATAAAATTCTTACAAAATCTTTGGATTATAGTCTTTTGTTTTTTTATGCTGAGAATACCAGAAAACCTCAAGAAAAACAAACTAGAATTGAAGTTATACCAAATCTCTTAGAATATATAAGAGAACATAGCAATGAGGAGTATTTTAAAATTTCAATTTTCGATAAAGACAGAAGCGTTTTTGGAAGCATAATGAGAAAACTAAAAAAAGTTAAAAATGTTGATATTTTACAAGTGGAACACATGTCAACAAAATTAGTAAAATTAGAAGATAAAGAAATAAAATTAGAATATTTCTATACTGAAATTACAGCTAAAAATATTAATAAATGGACGGCTCTAAAGTTTTTGTTGCGAAGATTTAGAATTAGAAAGAAAAATGTTATTGCAATTGGTGATAATTTCAACGATAAAGAAATGCTAGAAAAATGCGGAATGGGAGTGGTTATGGGAAATAGCACACCGAATATGAGAATGATAGGAAAATTGTTGACAAGCTCTAACGATGATGATGGGGTTGCAAAAGCCGTAAAAAAACTTGTATTATAGGATTCGTAAAATGTCAAACGAAATGTTACAAAAATGTTACAAACAGATTACAGATATGTGATATTTGTGCTTTGTTTGTAACATTTGTTGCTTTTTGAAAATTGTTTTTATATACTTATTTTAAAGTTAAAAAGAAAACTTAGGAGGAATAAATATGGCTTCAAATCCAATGAAAACAAGATCAAACAATTCATTTTTTTTAGGAATGCTAGTAATGCTAATAATAGCAGGAATAGCAATAGCAGGAATAATATTCTACTTTAATAATTCAAAAACTGGCGTAGGGACCAAAAGTAAAGATGGTAAAACGACTCAATTAGTTTATAAACTAACTAGAAATGTGGCATCAGGAGAAGAAATCACACTTGCAGATTTGGTTCCTGAGGAAATTAACACCGAAATAACAGCCGACAAATTGGTAAATAGTACATCTTTCCAAGGTCAAATGGAATTAGAAACAGGAACGATGGTAGACGAAAGATTTATAGCAAAAATTGCTTTACCTTCAGGCACAGTAGTTACTACTGATATGCTAGCCTTAAGAGATAATACTGTAACCACGTCTGGTGGTGCTGTAACATATAAACCTGATTTGAGATTACAAGAATACAATATGATTCAATTACCATCAAATTTACAACCGGGAAATTATGTAGATATTAGATTTAGATTATCAGATGGACAAGATTTTATTGTAGTAAGTAAAAAACAAGTAATGGAAACTACCCAAAATGCTATATGGATAGTTTTAGATGAATCAGAAATAATGTTAATGAGTAATGCAATAGTTGAATCATACATATTGGGAAGTTCATTATTATATGCAACAACATATACAGAACCTGGATTGCAGGCACAAGCATCACACACATATCTACCTAGTACAGCAGTAATTAATGCAATTTCGAAAGATCCCAATATAACAGTAACAGCAAGAAATGCTTTAGTAGCGGAATTTAATAGTGATACTAATACAGACCGTCCAATAAGAAGTACTATAAATGGATATATTTCAAGTGCAAACGAGGAAGCTTTATCAGCAATACAAGAAAAGATAACTGAATCTCAAACAAAAGCCGCAGAAGAAAGAGCAAATTTCTTATCTGGAATGTAGTGGAGGAAATTATGAAGAAAATAGGATTTATTGGTGCGTTCGATAAAACAGATTATATTATATATGTTGCAAGACTACTTACTCTTGCAGGAAAAAAAGTTATACTTATTGATTCAACTGTTAATCAAAAAGCAAAGTATATAATCCCTGCAGTAATGCCTATAAGATCATATGTTACAGAGTATCAAAAATTTGATGTATCTGTTGGGTTTTACGGCTTTGGGTCAATTGAAGAGTACTTATATATAGATAACATAGAAAATTCATACGATGTAGCGCTAATAGATATAGATTCTCCAGAAGTGTTTGCTAATTTCGATATGGAATATGCAGATATAAATTACTTTGTAACATCTTTCGATATGTTCTCACTTAGAAAAGGATTAGAAGCAATAAGTGGTCTTAAAGAAATCACTAAATTCAAAAAAGTTTTATTAGCTAGAGACACAATAAAACAAGATAATGACTATTTAAATTTTCTTTCAGAAAATTTGAAAGTTATGTGGGACGATGAGATTATATGTTTCAAACCAAATCAAATGGATACCAATATAATGATAGAAAATCAGAGAAGTGCAATACTAAATTTTAAAAGTTTATCTCCAGATTATTTGGGAAATATATTACAAATTACAGAAGAAATTGGAGATAAAAACTCAAACGAACTAAAGAAAATTTTAAAATCAAATGAAAAAGGGGTATAGGCTATGGCAATAGTAACATTTTGGAGTAATAATAAAAAGCAGACTTATCAAACTGCTTCTATGGCAGCAATAGCAACGAGTCTAGTTGTAAACCATAATTTTAAAACATTACTATTATCAACAGAGCCTAAAGATACATCTTTGGTTGATGCTTTTATAGACACATCAAGAGACGATTTTATAAAAGGTATAATGGGAAATAAAATTGATATGGCTGCTGGATTAGATGGTCTGGTAAAGCTTTATACAACAAACAAACTAAATCCAGAATCAATAACAGATTATGCTAGAATAATTTTAAAAGGAAATAGATTAGAAATACTTCCAGCACCTGAGGAAGAACCAGAGCAACCAGAAATAGCACTTGCTGCATACAAAGATGTTTTGCTTACAGCAGAAAAATTTTACAATATAGTTTTTGTTGATTTGTCTAAAGGGTTAGATAACGATATGTCAAAACAGATTTTAGAAATGTCTGATTTAGTTGTGCTTACAATTACTCAGGGCATACGAGAAATAAATTCATTTATAGAGGCTAGGGAAAGTAATCCAGTACTTATGTCAGATAAAATTATATTGTCAATAGGTAGATACGATAATTATTCAAAATATACAGTTAAGAATGTGGCAAGAGCTTTAGGAAATAAAATTTTGCCATACACAATACCATATAACACACTATTTTTTGAAGCATTCAATGAAGGCAAACTTTTGGATTTCTTTATAAAGTTTGCAAACTCAACATTACCAAATAGCAACACTTCGTTCATGACAGATGTAAAAACAACAAAAGATGCGTTAATGCAAAAACTTGCCGATGTTCGGTAAAAAACTTTAAATAAAAGACATTTTAGTAAGGGAGGACCTCATAAATGATATTAAATATTATACTAATAATACTTGTGTTGGTTGCAGTATTTTTTGGAATAAGAGTTGTTATAAACAAGAATAAAAATGAAGTAGTAGAAGAACAATTCGAAAAAGATACTCAAACATATACTTTAGAAAGAATGACGGAATACGTAAAACGTAGAATAGATGAAATTACAAAAGTCAATTTGTACGATATTGGACTTTCTGAAGAAGAACTTAAAAGAAGAAAGAAAAAGAAATACGAATTAAAAAAAGCTTTAAAAGGCTGTACATATGGAGATGTCAACGACAAAAAATATATTAAAGAAATAATATATGATTTACTATTCCAAGAATATGGTGTAAATGAAACAAATATATCACATGCTATTCCATTCGATACACCTTCTTTACTTATTGCCCAAGATAAATTCGACATACTTATATACATGTACAAAAAAGAATTTGGTTATGAAGCGTTAACACAATTAATTAAAAAATATAATTTGGCAGTTTTAAAATATATATCTGGAGAAACAAAGCCTACATATGTAATTACAGAAGAAGAAATTTCCAACATATATACGGAAGAAAATTTACAATTAACATTAGAAGATAAGTTAAATGTTATTGTTCAAAGAATATACCAACATTATAAAGGTTACAGTAGTATAGATGAAGTTAGGGATATGAACATAGATGGTGTATCTGGTGGTGTATCTGGACTTCCAGAATCTTTCTTAAGTCAAGTTGCGCAAACAGATGGAGATTACCTTACTCAAATTGCAGAAAGAAAAGTACCTAGAGCATGCGATGCTATATGGATATTTTTCCAAGGAAAATCTATAAGACTTGCATTTTTATCATTTAAAACAGAAGCAGAATTAAAAAGGGTATGCCAAAATATATACAAATATAATAATCCAGGACAATTATCTGATACAAATGGATTCAAAATAAATGAAATGAAGGACGGTTCGAGGGTTGTTGTTGTAAGACCAAGCTTCTCAGAAACATGGGCATTCTTTGTTAGAAAGTTCGACGTACAAAGAGCTACTTTAGAGCAATTAATAACAATACCAGGTAAAGAAGATACAATAGAATTATTAAAGTATTTAGTTAAAGGTGCCAGAATTATTGCACTTACAGGAGAGCAAGGTTCAGGAAAAACAACAATGCTTATGGGAATGATAGAAAACATATACGAAACAATGAATATAAGGGTTCAAGAAACTGCATTCGAGTTGCACTTAAGAAAAATTTATCCTACAAGAAACATATTGTCATTTAGAGAAACAGACACAATTTCTGGTCAAATGGGATTAGACGTTCAGAAGAAAACAGATGGTTCTGTTAATATAATCGGTGAGGTTGCTACAGACCCAGTTGCTGCATGGATGATTCAAGCAGCTCAGGTTGCGAGTAAGTTTACATTGTTTACTCACCATGCTAAAACGTTTCCTAACTTAGTAATGGCACTTAGAAACTCTTTGTTAAAAACAGGTATGTTTAATAATGAAAAAACTGCAGAAGAGCAGGTTGTTGGAGTACTAAACTTTAATATACACTTAGTAAAAGATTTTAAAGGACGTAGGTACATAGAAAGAGTAACTGAATGTATTCCAGTAGAAGATAAAAATGATTATAGTTTTGAGTATAAAAAGGAAAACACATTAGAAGGAAAAATAGATAAATTTATGGATAATGCAACTAAGTATTTTACAAAAGTAACAAACAAAGAATTATACAAATATGTAAATGTTTTAGAATATAGAGATGGTGAATACGTAATTACAAATAAAATCTCAAATGCAAATTTATTAGAGATGCGTAATAATATGGACGAGATAGACACAGAAAATTTCCTTAAGTTTGTGGAAAGACATTGGGGAGCAAAAACAGCAAGTGAAATTAAAATAGATTAGTAATTAATAGTAGATTATAAGTTATAGCAAAAGAAAGAGGTGTGCAATTACATGTCAATGGATATAATAAGAATAATAATGATAGTTAGTGTTGTACTATTTCTAGGAATAGTAATCGCATACTTTATTTTAAATAAACGAATGAAAAGACAATTAGGAGATATACAAAATTTAAGAATTAAAGATCCGAAACAAAAGAAATCATCAGATATCAAGTATCAGAAATTGTATCTTCTTTACAAAAAATTACCTTTTATAAATAGGTATATGAATAAAATTAGAAGAAGATTAGAAATTATAAATCTTCAAGATGAGTATAAAACAAGAATACAAACAGCTAAGGTACTTACTCGAGGATTAATAATAGTTGCAATACTTACAATAATAATAGTTGCAATTACAAAAAGTAATACTTTCTTAATGTGGGTTTTATTAATTTTCGAAATAGTAATTGTTGAATCTTTTATCAGTGGTATGGTAGACAAAATGGATACCAAGCTCCTAAGACAACAGATAGATTTTTTTAGTGAAGTACGTCATGCGTATCACGAGTACAACATGGTAGAAGAGGCCATATATGCCGCAGCACAAGAAGATGACGAAACAGAAATAGCACATCAAGCTGAAAAAGTGTATGAAATACTTACATCAGATGATCCGGAAACAGAGTTAGAAAAATATTACGATATAGCTCCAAATAGTTATTTGAAGGAGTTTGCAGGAGTCTCATACTTAACAAAAGAGTTTGGAGATAGACAAGTAGATGGAGCATCCTTATATCTGAAGAATTTAAACAATATAACTCAAGAAATGCAATTAGAAATATTAAAAAGAGATAAACTAGATTATGTTTTTCAAAGTTTATCAATAATATCTGCACTACCAGTTTTACTTATAGAACCAATAAAAAATTGGGCTATATCTAGTTTTGCATTTACAAGTAGCTTCTATAATGGAAAAGCAGGATTAATAGTTCAAGTACTATTACTAATCCTAACATTAGTTTGTTACATATTAATTAGAAAAGTTAAAGATAATGGTTCAATTAAAGATGCATATAAAGATGTAAATAAAACATGGCAAGTAAAGGCATATAAACATTATTTAGTAAAAAAATTCGTAGATCTTTTTGTTCCTAAACGCGGTACTAAAAGTTATAGAAAAAATATAGATTTACTAAAGCAAGCCGCATCTAAGCAAAAAATAGAGAGTTTATACATAAATAGATTAGTTACTTTTATCGCAACATTAATTGTTAGTTTTGTTTTTTGTTTGCAAATGCATAATATTGCAATCTCATATGTGTACGAACAGCCAACAACAGACTACAACATTATAGGTGGTATGTCAGAGCAAGACAATGCTAAAGCTATGGCTCTTACAGCAGCAGATAATGTTTACATAGACAAATATAAAAATAATAGTAAAGTCACAGTTGATATGATTAAACAAGACTTGAAAGATGATAAGGATTATAAAGAAACTGCAGATAAAGACTTACAAACAGTAGCACAAAGAATATACGATAAGGTTTTAGTAGTAAACAAAGAGTATTTACAATGGTTCGAAATATTATTATCATTTGCGTTTGCCGCAATATCATATTATGTACCAATATGGCTTTTAGTTTTCCAAAAAATAATGCGAAAACTAGAAATGGAAGACGAAGTCATGCAGTATCAAACAATAATAATGATGTTAATGAAAATCGAAAGAGTTAACGTAGAAATGATACTAGAATGGCTAGAAAGATATTCTAATATATTTAGAGAGCCAATATCAAAATGTGTAAACAACTATGAAGCTGGCGCTTGGGAAGCATTAGATGAACTTAAAAATGATATATCTTTCCCACAACTTATCAGAATTGTAGAAAGTCTTCAAGCTGCAGTAGAAAAAATACCAATTGCAGAGGCATTCGACGAATTAGATACAGAAAGAGCGTATTATCAAGAAAAACGTAAAGAATCAAACGAAAGATTGGTATCAAAAAAAGGTTTAATAGGTAAAGGAATAGGTTTTGCACCAATGGTATTGCTATTTATAGGTTACTTAATTGTACCACTAGTATTTATAGGATTGACCTCAATGATGTCAGGATTTAATTCAATGTCTGCTATGGCAAAACAATAGCTAAAAATGTACGAAAGGGATGAATGTTAATATGGAAAATGCATCAAAAGCCTTAATTATGGCAGGAACACTATTAATAGCCATTTTAACAATCGCTGCATTGGTATATGCAATAAACTATTGGGATATTATCCCGGAATCACAAGCAGAAGCCAAAAGAATGAGACAAATTACCGAATTTAATCAACAATACGAGTCATACAATAAGTCAGTGCTACTTGGAACCGACGTTCTATCTGTAGTAGGTAAGTCAATAAATAACAACGAATATCAATATACAGAAGATAATTATGCAATTGATATTCAGTTTAAACTAATAAAGCAAATTAAAAATACGACAATTACATATAAATTAAATTCGGAAACAGAAACATATGAAGTTGGTAGAGAATACTCAGGTGCAAAAATGGAAGTTAATAAAACCTATAGCACTATTACGGATAAAAAGTTTCTACAAGATGAATTATTAAAAGGTAGTAAAGAATCTGTAGCTGGTATAAGAACAGAAGTGCCACCAAATTCGTACAAAATTGAATACTCAATGTATATAGATTTTAAACGTAAAGTTTTTACATGTGAAGAAATAAAGTATAACAAAGTTACCGGTAGAGTAGAACTAATGGTATTTAAGGAAATAAAAGCCACATTGTATGAAGAGTATTAAATTTATGTTACATTATAGGAAGGAATGAGTGGAATGGAAAATGCATCAAATGCTTTAATAATAGCAGGAACTCTACTAATAGCTATAGCTATTATTGCTACTGGTGTAATAATAATAAATTCCGGCTCTGCTACGGCGCAAGATTTTGATGAAAAGCAAGCTTTAATTTTACAAAACAGATATTTAGCGCAATTTGAAAAGTATAATAGCGAAAAAATTGATGGTCAGTACAAGCCAGAAATTAATATACTAGACGTACGAACTTTAGTAAATTTGGCTGAAGATTATATAGCAGATGGAGGAGAAGCAACTGTAACTCTTAATGGAGCTTACATTCTTAAGGGGGATAATAAAGAGTTTAATATAAGGAAAGAAGAAGACTATTGGAAAGGCGAAACAGAAAAGAATTATTACAATGTTGCAAAAAATGAAGAAATAAAAAAGTATAAGTGTGAGGTTAAAATTAATTTGTATGAGAAAAGTGCAATATTAAGAAGTATAGATGTAAAACTCACAACATTGTGATTTACATAATTTGTAATAACTTGTTAGCCGGATTGTGCGAAATTTGTTGCAAAACGGTACAATATGTAGTATAATTTAGATAGGAGTTTGTCATGAAAAAACCATTGTTAGTTATTTTAATAGTATTTGCCTTGATTATGATAGTTTTATTAGTATTACTACAAATAGCTAAGTCAAACGAAGCAGAAATAAAATCTCATAACATAGAATATGAAAATTTGCTTAATAAGGAAATATATGGAACAGAGGTTACTTCAGTAATCAATAAAGCCATAGATAACAACGAAAAAAACAATATTCAAAAAGATGCAGATGGACAATACATAAGCGATGATGCAAACTCAATTAAAATAGATTTGAAAATGATTTCTCAAGAAGGAACATATTCAATGGAAGATATAGAAAAACTAGGAATAGTAGAGTTTTCAAAATATTTTAATACAGTACTTTTCAAGTGTACAGGTATAGAGTATCATAAAGATACAAAGAAGATAAGTAAAATTGTTTTTGAACAATTAACAAATTAGTCATTATTATTTTAGATTGGTTATAAAAAAGCATAATCTAAAAAATATATAAAAATTTTAAATATTCAAAGGAGGAAATTATTATGGAGAACGCAACAAAAGCTTTAATCATTGCAGGTGCAATAATAATTGCGATAGTATTAATATCTTTAGGAGTAATGGTACTAGGAATTGGACAAGATCAAGTAGGTCAAACAACAGACTTAATGACATCACAAGCAGTTGAAACATTTAATTCAACGTTAACCGGTTATATTGGTGATTCAATAAAAGGTTCATCAATAAGAGCTTTATTTTCAAAAGTAAATGCTATGAATGCTCAAGCTAGAGCTAATCAAACTGGAAGAGAGGTAGTATTCGACGAAGGAATTAAATCTTTAAATCAAATAAATAATAGCAAGACATATAAAGTAGAAGCCACTTATGATAATGATGGATATATCTCTGCATTAACAGTTACTGAAAAAAAACCAACAACAACAACTGAGAGTTAGGAATATGTATTATGGAAAATGCGGTAGATGCCTTAAAAATAAGTTTTGCAGTATTTGCGTTAGTCTTGGCTATAGCTATAATAATGCCACTAATTTCAATAACAAAAACTACATCAGATGCAGTAATTGAAATGTCTAATAAAGAGACATATGCTGAATTTGTATTTGGAAATGAAGAGAGCAAACATAGAAATGTTGGCATTGAAACTATAATACCAACACTATATCGTTACTATAACGAAAGATATGCTGTGGCAATAGTTGAAAAAAATGATAGTTTGCAAGATTTATTTGACTTGGAAACTGAAAGGTTGTTATACTCTAATACAAATAAATCTAATGAAAATCAAAAGTTTTCATACAACGTAGATAGTCTATACAACTCAAAATTAATATATGCAAGTGGTATTTTATGGACAGCCAAAGAATCAGATGCAAATCTACGAATAGACGCATATGTAAGCGGTCTAAATACCATAATTAATGGAAAAAACTTGTTAACAGATAAATTAGATTGGAGTTCAACTTATTTAGAAACTTTTTCAATTGACAACACAGATGTACTGTATACAGTACAAGATTACAATGATAGTGATGCAGGTGGAAATCTAAATAATGATGGTTCAGAAATATTGTTAGTACGAGGTTCAGAGAAAGTGCATATAGAATACAAGAAAAAATAGGAGGGGATTTGTATGAGTGATTCACTAGTTATGATTATAGGAATAATACTAGCAGCAATATTAATGTTCATATTTCCTATGATGACACTAGCAGAAAGGAATGATGATGTTACACAGCTCGCAGTTTATACTGCTACAGCAGATTTTGTTGATTCTGTTAGCTCAAAGGGTGTAATTACGAATGACGAATATTCAGCCTTCATACAAACACTTTCTGCAACAGGAAATTTGTACGACATAGATATACAAATATATAATTTGGATGAAAATGTTGGTAAAAAAGTTTCTTGGACTGAAGGTACTGTAATAGGAGAAAATGGTTATACTGTTGATCACACAACGCAAGTTATGAAGGATTTAGATTTAGACGGAGCACGACCATTAAAAGAAGGAGATAAAGTATCGGTAACAGTAAAGAATACTAATACTACTTTAGCACAAATGTTGAGGTCATTTCTTTATAAGTTAACAGGAACATCTCCATACGAAATATATGCAGAGCATACCAGAGTTGTAACATCAACAGGTAGAACATTATAAGAATCTTAATTTCATAATGGCGAGCTATTAGCTCATCCGATATATGGAAAAACTTTTAAAATTGTGGCGACCCTTAACTAGAGGACGCCTTTTTTAAAATTTTATAGGAGTTAGGTGAACAAATGAAAATACACAATATGGCTATAATATTTTTAATAATAATATTACCATTAACTATGCTACTTTCTTCTTATGTGCAAGTTCAAGTTGATACGGCTTTACTTATAAAACAATACGATACAAAACTTAAAAGTGCAACATACGATGCCATTAAAGCATACCAAACAAACACATTGCGAGAAGATATGTCTGTTACATTAGCAGATGCTAAAAAAGGTAATATAGAGGCGGCAATATCCACATTTATATCTACCTTAACAATTAGTATGGGTGTAGGTGGCTATAATGAAGACTATATGAGGCAATTCGTACCAGCAATACTATTTTCAATGTATGATGGATACTATATTTATGCACCGACAAGAGTACCAGTGTTAAATGAATACGGAAACGAAACAGACGAGTATGTGTATCAATACATTTTAAGACCATATAATTATTACTCTGTAAGATTTACTGATGCAGCAAAAAGTATAGATGTTGTTATAAACTACTCATTAGATAATTATGTAGTGGTATATGGTTGGGTAGGTAGTGACTATGTTACAAAATCAGGCTATCTAGTATCAAACAATGTAGATGTGCAAACTTCTGAAAGTTTATATAAATATCTACCTGCTTATAGGGCACAATCTGCTGGTAATAACGAATTGTTATTCTATACAGATCCAGCAGGTCAAGAATTAATGAAATATAGAGTTACAGATCCAGCATTTGGACCTGATACTAAAGCAACGGCAGGAAGTACAGTATTATACCCAAGAAATGAAGTCCAATATGTAGATCCGAATAGTGCAACTTTATACTATGAAGAAGCAAATCAATTTACATCATGGTTTAGGGGTGCCTTAGGAAGCGTAACAGCAGATAAAGCACGTAGGGTAGACCAAGAAGGTGGATACGAGTACTTATTTCCAGGCGATACTACACAAATATTTAATTTTACAAATAACAATCCAGAAGATTTAACATCTACTTTTACGCAATACAAAATGGAAATAATTAGAAGGTCAATAGAAGATAGTTTAAATCAAGCAATAAGCGCATATAGTGATAATTCGTCTAGTTATGATTATAGACTTCCAAAACTTTTAGAAGAAGACTGGTTTTTACTTCTTTCTAATGTTTGTATGTTAACATTTATGCAGGGATTGCCTGTAGGAACAACTTATTATAATAATTATGCAATAGTACGTAGTAGCGCAAATCAAGATTTTGCCGGACCAGAAAGTTTGTATTTTGTTAATCAAAGTGCGGATGGAGCATTAACAGGAGATGGTTATTATCACACCATCGATTGTACGCATTTGCAAAATTCAAACATTGTAGGATATTCAAATGTGGATTATATACAAAAATCATTTAGTACAGGTAGTGGAGAGCCAAGAAATTACTACCTAAAAAGACCAGAAAAGGCATGCTATTACTGCATTGTACAGCATAAAGACTACAAGAAAGATATTGTTGTTAATGATAAGAATTATGATGGTGAGATAGATTTAACAGAATTCCTTGATGCAGGTGGGAACGAGGCGCGAGCAAAAGCATATTATACTACTCTTGCAAGAGAAAAATATAAGCAATATAAGCCAACAGTATTTGGAATGGATGGAGATGAATAACTAAAAAATGTAGGGGAAACCCTGCATTTTTTATTGACAAAGAAATGATTATCATAGATAATTATTTCTATGCAAAAGATAAATTCTTAAAATTACGAAGGAGGAAAGAATATGTTTATATTCAACAAAATTACGGTTAATCCGCAGTTACCCAAAAGAATTTCTCGTCTAGGAGATATTGCAAATAATTTGTGGTGGTCATGGAATACCGATTTTTTAAGATTATTTAAATATATAGATATAGATTTATGGGAAAGATGCGAAAAAAATCCTGTAAAATTTTTAAAGTTCGTAGAGCAACCTAAACTAGAGACAATTGCATCCGATGAAAAATTCTTAAAGGAATACGACAGGATTACAAAAAATTTCGAAGACTACATGAATAGCAAAAACACGTGGTTCTCAAGAAAATACCCAAATAATAAAGAAACACTAATTTCATATTTTTCAGCCGAATATGGTTTGGACGAGATATTACCAATATATTCTGGTGGACTTGGAATTTTATCTGGCGATCACCTAAAATCTGCGAGCGATTTAGGGCTTCCTTTTGTTGCAGTAGGATTGTTATATAAAAATGGTTACTTTTGGCAAAAAATAGGTGCATATGGTGAGCAAAAAACTGAATATTACAATATAGACCTAGAAAATCTTCCTGTTGTACCAGTAAAAAAAGAAGATGGTGAAGAACTAATTATTAAAGTTAAACTTCCTAAAGCAGATGTTTCCTTAAAAGTATGGCAAATTTCTGTTGGAAGAATAAAACTATACTTATTAGATTCAGATATTCCACAAAATAAAGAAGAGTATAAGGGCATAACATTAAGACTATATGGCGGAGATCAAGAAATGAGAATTCAGCAAGAAATAGTTTTAGGGATGGCTGGAGCACATCTTTTAAAAGAATTAGGGCTAAAACCTACAGTTTATCACATGAACGAAGGACATTCTGCATTTTTAGTTTTAGAAACAATAAGAGATATTATGAAAGAAAATCAAGTATCATTTAATATAGCAAAAGATATAGTTACAGCTAAAACAGTATTTACAACGCACACTCCAGTTCCTGCCGGAAACGACATGTTTCCGTTAGAACTTATGGAAAAATATTTTGATGGTTTCTGGGAAGAAGTTGGATTAACAAAAGAAGACTTCCTTAAACTTGGCATGAAAGATAGTGCGACACTAGATTCTAAATTTAATATGGGAATTTTAGCTTTACGAATAGCAGGCAAGAAAAATGGTGTGAGTAAGTTGCATGGAGCAGTTTCTAGAGAATTATTTGGCGATGTTTGGAATAACATTGCTGCAAACGAATCTCCAATAACTCATGTTACAAATGGAATACATACGTGTACATGGTTAGCTCCAAATTTAAAAGAATTATATAATGAATATTTGTCAGCATACTGGCAAGATGATATTCAAAATGATGATACATGGTTAAAAATTCATGATATTCCAAACAAAAAATTGTGGGATGCACATTTTTTTAGAAAACAAAAATTAATGGAACTTGAAAAAGAAAATTTAACACATTCCTTTAAAAACAATGGTATGGGATACGAAAAAATAAGAGAGATAACATCAAAATTGAACCCTAATGCTTTAGTAATAGGTTTTGCAAGAAGATTTGCAACATATAAAAGAGCAACATTACTATTTAAAGATTTAGAAAGAATTACACAAATATTAAATGATGAAAATAGACCAGTTCAAATAGTATTTGCAGGAAAAGCACATCCGGCAGACAAAGAAGGGCAAGACTTAATAAAATATATACACGAAATTTCCATGATGCCACAATTTAAAGGAAAGATATTCGTATTAGAAAATTACAATATAGGTTTAGCGCGTTATTTAATATCTGGTGTAGATGTATGGCTTAATAATCCTCGTAGACCTATGGAAGCCTCAGGTACAAGTGGGCAAAAAGCTTCTATAAATGGCGTTTTAAACTTTAGTGTACTAGATGGTTGGTGGGCAGAAGGTTACAATATGAAAAACGGATGGGCAATAGGCACAAACGCAGAATATGAATCTTACGAAGTACAAGACATGGCAGATAGTGATAGCTTATATCACATACTAGAAAATAAAATCATACCAACATATTATAATAAAAACGCAGAAGGCTATTCTGATGATTGGGTAGAATTGATGAAAAATTCTATTGCATCAACTGCAGGCAAATATAGTACTTCAAGGATGCTAATTGACTATGTAAGTGATTTATATATGCCTCTTGTAGATTTAAGTAAAACTTATTTTAGTAACCTAGATAAAGTTACAGAATACAATAAATTTAAACAAGACTTATATTCAAATTGGAATGACATTACAATTTCCCAAGCAAATAATTTAGATAATATTACAATAGATGCAGGAAATAATATAGAAGTTAAGTGCAAAGTAAAATTACCAAATATATTACCAGAAAATATTGAAGTTCAAGTTTATTGTGGCAAAGTATTAGAAAATGGAGTTGTCGAAAATATCGGAATAATACCAATGGAATTAGTTGATTCAGAGGCGAAGAAGAAAGTATATACTTACGAAGCAAAAATAGAATTATCAACTGGTGGAAATTATGGATATACATTCAGAGTAATGCCAAAGCACGAAATGCTACTTGACAGTGCCAATTTGAATTTGGTAAAATGGATAACATCATGAAAGGATGTAGTATTATATGAGAAAAACTAAGATCGTGTGTACAGTTGGACCTGCAAGCGGCACTGTAGAAGTATTAAAAGAGTTAATAAATGCCGGAATGAATGTTGCTAGAATAAATTTTTCACATGGTTCATACCCAGAACAAGAGAAGTTTATAAATGCAGTAAAGCAGGCGAGAGAAGAGACAAAAAAACCAATTTCCATGATGCTAGATATGCAAGGACCAGAGATAAGAACAGGTAAACTGGAAAATGCACCTATTACACTTAAGGAAGGGCAAGCGTTTACTTTGTATTATGAGGATACAATAGGAAATGAAAATGGAGTATCCATATCATACAAAGATTTATATAAAGACGTAAAAATTGGAACTAAAATTTTAGTAGATGATGGTTTAATAGCGTTAGTCGTAGAACAAATAGAAGATAAAAATATAGTATGTAGGGTTGTAAATACCGCTTCTTTGGGAAACAGAAAAAGCATAAATGTTCCAGGATGCAAAGTGAAATTACCTAGTTTAACACCAAAAGATATACAAGATTTAAAGGATGCAGTAAGAGTAGATTTTGATTATGTTGCAATTTCTTTTGTTAGGAATGCAGAAGATGTTAAAAATGTAAGAAAAGTGCTAGACGATAATGGTGGACAGAACATTAAAATAATATCAAAAATTGAGAATCAAGAAGGCATAGATAATTTTAAAGAAATATTAGAATTATCAGATGGTATAATGATAGCACGAGGAGATCTGGGAGTAGAGATACCATTAGAGCGAGTGCCAATAATTCAAAAAGAGTTTATAAAAGCATGCAATAGAGCAAATAAATTGGTTATAACAGCGACTCAAATGTTAGAATCAATGTGTTGTTCTCCAAGACCTACAAGAGCAGAAGTTAGCGATGTGGCAAATGCTATATTCGATGGAACAGGCGCAATAATGCTTTCTGGAGAAAGTGCAACGGGAAAATTCCCTGTAGAATGTGTTAAAACAATGAATTGTATTTCAGAGGCAATAGAAGATTCTATAGGCTATTGGAGCAGATTTAAAAAGCGAGATTACGACATAAATGAATTGTCCGATGAAAGAAGATTAAGTTATTCTGTTTGTGCAACAGCGTTAAATATGGAAGCTAAAGCAATAGTTGCTTATACACATACAGGAGACACTCCAAGGACTTTATCAAGTTACTTACCTTCTTGCCCGGTATATGCTGTTACAGAAAACGAAAAAACATATAGACAATTATCTTTAACATGGGGAATAATACCATTGTTGTACGATAGACAAGAAACCTACGATAGCATGTTAAAAACTGCAATATCAGACTTAATAGATAACCAAACATTAGAAAAAGGCGATCTTATAATTGTATCAGGAGGATTAGGATTGTATCCTGAAACAGAAGAAATGGGCATAAATAGAATGATAGGTAGAGTTGTAAGATTATAATTACTGCGAAGAATTGCCCCATAAAATGTAGGGGTCGCATATTAGGCGACCCTGCTCATAAGAATTACCCTAATTAATTAAAGAGAAATACATCTAAAACGTTGACATGAAAAAAAGTTTATGGTAAAGTATTATAGTCTGTTTATAAAAGCAGGCGTATCACATCGTTTTTTAAGTGAAATCCAAACGGAGGTGGAACAAAACATGGCAGCAAAAGGACCTAGAGAAAACATAACAATAGAATGTACAGAATGTAAAAGCAGAAATTATGTAACAAGCAAAAACAAAAGAAACAATGCAGATAGGTTAGAAATAACAAAGTATTGTAAATTTTGTAAAAAAAGAACACCACATAAGGAAACAAAATAATAGCTGTTTAGGAGGAAGCAAATGGCTAAAGATAAAATTGAAAAAAAACAAAACAAGCATTTTGTTAAAGATTTTAAGTCAGAACTTAAAAAAGTTGTTTGGCCAACACCAAAGCAACTTGTTAATAGTACTATATCAGTAATTACAATAGTTTTAATTGTTGCATTACTAGTATTTGTATTAGATTTTTGTTTTGAATTATTAAATAAATCTGGAATCAACAAATTAAAAGAAGTGGTAACTAATAGTAATGCACAAGTGTCTCCAAGTCCAGCGGTAGAGACGGAAACACTTCAGGAAGATCCGGCTGATGATTCTACAGTAGTGGAACCAACAGCAGATACTAATGCTGGGACAGAAAATACAGAACAATAGAAATAATTGTAGAAGGAGGCTAAAATGTCTCAAATTGATGCCGAAGCTAGATGGTATGTTATTCATACATACTCTGGTTACGAAAACAAGGTAAAAGCCGATTTAGAAAAAAAGATTAAAAATAGAGAATTAGAAGAGTATTTTGTGGAAATCATTGTTCCAATGGAAGAACAAATAGAAATAAAAGAAGGAAAAACAAAAACAAGCCTAAAAAAAGTTTTCCCAGGATACGTACTAATTAAAATGATTGTAACAGAAGAAACATGGTATATAGTTAGAAACACCAGAGGAGTTACAGGTTTCGTTGGTTCTGGAACAGAGCCAATTCCATTAACACCAGAAGAAATGCGAAACATGGGAATAGAGCTTGTAGTAGTAACAGTAGATTACGAAATAAATGATACAGTAAAAATAGTTACTGGACCGCTAGAAGGCTTTATTGGAACAGTTCAGGAAATAAATAAAGAAAAAAGTAAAGTTAAAGTTATGGTTTCTATGTTTGGAAGAGAAACACCGGTTGAACTAGAGTTTTCTCAAGTAGAAAAAGTATAGAAATTATATAGTATAAATTTTTGGTTAAGGAGGTGCAAGAAATGGCAGAAAAGGAAATAAGCAATATAATTAAATTACAAATAGAAGCAGGCAAAGCAACACCAGCACCACCAGTTGGTCCAGCATTAGGTTCAAGTGGTGTAAATATTATGAATTTTGTTAAAGAATTTAACGATAGAACTGCAAATCAACCAGGAATGATAATACCAGTTGTTATAACAGTTTATAAAGATAAATCGTTCGAATTTATAACAAAAGTACCACCTGTTGCAGTGTTAATTAGAAAAGCTATTAAAATTGAAAAAGGTTCTGGAAAACCAAACAAAGATAAAGTTGGTAAAATTTCTAAGGAACAAGTAAAACAGATTGCAGAACAAAAAATGACAGATTTAAATGCCGCATCTGTAGAAACAGCTATGAGTATGGTTGCTGGTACAGCAAGATCTATGGGAGTTGTAGTTACAGAATAATAATAATTTTAAATGGGAGAGGGAGACCTCGTTAATACCAAAGGAGGAAAAATGAAAAGAGGAAAATTATATCAAGATTCAGAAAAATTAATTGATAGAAATAAAGAATATGATGCAAATGAAGCATTAGAAATAATTGAAAAAATGCCAAAAAGAAAATTCGATGAAACACTTGAACTACATGTAAGATTAGGTGTTGACTCTAAGCATGCAGACCAACAAGTTAGAGGAACAGTAGTTCTTCCACATGGTACTGGTAAAACTTTAAGAGTTTTAGTATTTGCTAAAGGAGATAAAGCTAAAGAGGCACAAGATGCAGGGGCAGACTTTGTTGGTGCAGAAGAATTAGTTCCAAAAATCGAAAAAGAAAACTGGTTCGAATATGATGTAATAGTAGCAACTCCAGATATGATGGGTGTTATAGGTAGACTTGGAAAAGTTTTAGGTCCAAAAGGATTAATGCCTAACCCAAAATCAGGAACTGTTACAATGAATGTTGCTAAAGCAATTGAAGAAATAAAATCTGGTAAGGTAGAATATAGATTAGATAAAACAAATATTGTTCACCTTGGATTTGGTAAGCTTTCATTTGGTGCAGATAAACTTTTAGAAAACTATCAAACAATTATAGAAGCAATTATAAAAGCAAAACCATCATCAGCAAAAGGACAATATATTAAAAGTGTAGCAATATCAACAACGATGGGACCAAGTTTATATATAAATCAAAAATAGTTAAAAATAGTATAGCCAAAGACAGTAGGCAAAAAAGTAAGTCTTACCGAGGTATAAAGTGTTAGGTAAAACCTAATTTTATGCCTTGCAAGGCGTAAAATTAGGTTTTTGTTTTTTGCGAAATTTTTCAACTTAAGTTATGAGAAAAATTTCTATAAAGAATAAATATATAAATTAATTTTAGGAGGTGAAAAAATGGCAAGTGAAAAAACTATCTTAGAAAAGAAAGAGAAAGTTTCTGCATTAGCAGAAAAATTCAAAGCTGCAAAGTGTATAATTATAGCTGAATATAGAGGTATAAATGTTTTAGATGTAACAAATTTAAGAGCAACTTTAAGAAGCTCTAATACAGAATATAAAGTTATAAAAAACAACATAACTAAAAGGGCATTTGAAGAAGCTTCTATAGAAGGATTAGAAGATGCTTTATTAGGTCCTAATGCAGTAATCATAAATAATGAAGATTATTTAGCTCCAGCTAAAGCTTTATATGAATACTCAAAAGAAAATGAGTTTTATAAAATTAAAGGCGGAGTTATAGATGGTAAAGTTTTATCTGCAGAGGATATAGTAGCCTTAGCGAAACTTCCATCAAAAGAAGTTCTTGTTGCACAGCTTGCTGGTGCATTACTTGGAAATATTACAAAACTTGCGGTAGCATTAGGACAAGTAAAAGAACAAAAAGAAGCAGCATAACTATATATATTTAAAATCTTATCAAATAGGGTAGTGAACTTTAACCACTAGAAAATAATATTTTAGGAGGAATTTAAAAATGGCTGATATAGCAAAATTATTAGAAGAAATAGATAACTTAACTGTTATTGAATTATCTGAATTAGTAAAAGGAATAGAAGAAAAATATGGAGTATCTGCAGCAGCAGTTGCAGCACCAGCAGCAGGAGCTGCAGTAGCTGGAGCAGCAGCAGAAGAAAAATCTGAATTTGATGTAGTATTAAAAGCATCTGGAGATAACAAAATTGGTGTTATCAAAATAGTTAAAGAAGTATTAGGATTAGGATTAAAGGAAGCAAAAGACTTAGTTGATGGAGCACCAAAAACTATAAAAGAGAAAGTTAAAAAAGAAGAAGCAGAAGAATTAAATGCAAAATTAACAGAAGCAGGAGCAACTGTAGAATTAGTTTAAGATTTAGTGTATTATTATATTATATGGGGTGGCGGGCTCATACGGTCCGCCCTCTTAATCTATAATAGGAGATGAAAGTTTGTGGATATATTAATTAAAAACTGTAATTTGATAGCCATGTCAGAAAGTCGAGAATTATACGAAGAAAATATCGATATACTAATTTCAAATAATAAAATTACTAAAATTGATAGAAATATAGAAACAAAAGTAGATAAAATTATTGATGCTTCTTCTAAAATTGTAATGCCAGGGTTAATAAATACTCATGCACATATTGGAATGAGTATTTTTAGAGAAACAATTGATGGATATAAACTTAAAGAATGGTTAGAACAAAAAATTTGGCCAATGGAAGACAAACTTACAGAAGAAGATATATATATGGCTACAATTCTTTCATCGATTGAGATGATAAAAACTGGTACGACTACAATAAATGATATGTACTTTTATCCAGAAAAAATAATAAAGGCCGCATTAGAAA
The DNA here is from genome assembly GCA_031262685.1 of Lachnospiraceae bacterium. Lineage (GTDB taxonomy): Bacteria > Bacillota > Clostridia > TANB77 > CAG-508 > CAKPQL01. Next base: position 37,400 of record JAISHG010000121.1, read on the forward strand.
TGGGAATTAGAATGCAAACAACGAGAACTCTTATGAATATTCAAAAGGATGGAAGCGCAAGAATTTCTGAATTAAATAGATTAATAGAAGAGTATAAAGATAAATATAATACAATAGGATTTAACGTTGGTATACATGGACTATATACCACAGATGCTGAATATGTAAAAAAATGTGTTGATTTTGCCGAGCAAAACAATTTAGTAGTTCATATGCATTTTTGCGAAAATACGGAGGAAGTATTAGACATAGAAAATAAATATAATAAAAAACCGATAGAAGTATTAAAAGAATTAATTTTAAATACTAAAACAATACTCGCGCATTCTGTTGTTTTAAATAAAGAGGATATAGATGAATTAAGTGATATGAATATAAGCATTTCGCATTGTCCAATAAGTAACTTAAAATTAGGATGTGGAATTGCAAATATTAATTATATGTTAGAAAAAGGTATAAATATATCTCTCGGAACAGATGGACAGGGTAGTGGAAGTAATTTAGATATGTTTGAAGTAATGAAATTTACTGCACTTCTTCAAAAAGGCATAGAAGAAAAACCAGAAATTATAGATGCATATGAAGTGCTAAAAATGGCTACTATTAATGGAGCTAAAGCATTAGGATTAGAAAATACTATTGGAAGTATAGACGTTGGAAAAAACGCAGACATAATAATAATAGATTTGTGTGCAGAAGTTACCCAGCCTATTAATAATGTATTTGCAAGTTTAGTGTATAATGTAAAAGGTACAAATGTTGAAACAAGTATAATAGATGGTAAAATAGTAATGGAAAATAGAAAACTAACTGCTTTAGTAGATGAAAAGCAAATTTTTAATAAAGCAAAAGAAATAATCGAAAGAATAAAATAACGAAGGATGTGTATTTAATGAATATATTGGCAATAGGAGATATTATAGGGGATGTAGGATTAAAAAAAGTTAAAGAATTTTTACCTAAAATTAAAAATGATTACAATATAGATTTTGTAATTGCAAATGGTGAAAACACAGCAGATGGAATGGGAATGTCTATTAAGCAATTTAATGAACTTATAAATTTAAAAATTGATGTTGTTACAATGGGAAATCATACTTGGGCAAAAAAAGATATTTTCGCTATAATTGATAATCCTAAAATAGTAAGACCTGCAAATTACTCAGAAAATGTGCCAGGGAACGGTTATGGAATATACGAGATAAAAAACAAAAAAATTGCAGTAATAAATTTAATTGGAAGAGTTGATATTAACGTTTTATCAGATAATCCATTTACATGTGTAGAAACAATTATAAATAATATCAAAGAAAAAGTAGATATTATAATTGTTGATTTTCATGCAGAGGCAACAGCAGAAAAAATTGCTATGAGTTATTTCCTAGATGGAAAAGTATCTGCAATTTTTGGTACACATACTCATGTACAAACGTCAGATGAACAGATTTTAGAAAACGGAACGGCTTATATAACAGATATTGGAATGACTGGACCTAAAAAATCTGTAATAGGCATGAGCGTTGATGTTTCTATAAAAAGATTTTTAACTTCTTTACCTGAACGATATAAAATAAGTGATGATACAAATTCTATTTTTAATGGATGTGTTTTTAAAATTAATGATGAAAATTGTAAAGTCCAAGAGGTAATTAGAATTAAAATGTAGAATTTTGCCGAATTATAGGTACATTTATCGATGACTTGTAGGAAAAATTAACCAAAATAGCTAGACAATTTCCAATTCCTATATTATAAATATGTTTGTAACAAATGAAAATTATTATAATTTAGGAGGCAAAAAATGGAAATTTTAAAAATCTCATCAAAATCAAATCCAAATTCAGTAGCAGGGGCAATCGCAGGTTTAGTAAAAGAAACTAGCAAGGCAGAAATGCAAGCAATAGGGGCAGGCGCTTTAAATCAAGCAGTTAAAGCCGTAGCAATCGCAAGAGGATTTGTTGCACCATCTGGTGTAGATCTTGTTTGCATACCAGCATTCGCAGATGTGGAAATTGAAGGCGAAAATAGAACTGGAATAAAACTTATAGTGGAGGCAAGAGGATAACATAAGTTTTATATAATATATAGAAGGGGGCTAATATGGTGTATTAGTCCCTTTTATTTGGTAAATATATTATGAGAGGAGTAAACAATGAAAGATAGTATAAGTAAGAAATTATTTATAGGGTTTTCATTAATAATAGTATTATTAGCAATTCTAATTATTTATGAACAAGCCAAGAATAAAAAAGATAATTTATTTCAAAATGAGCCAATAAAAGAGGAATTGGTAAAAGAAATGAAATTAGGAATTGTTCAAATGGATGTCTTTAATCCTTTATTTAGCACCAATAAGTATGTTCATCAAATTAGTAGACTAATGTACGAATCGTTAGTTGATATAAGTAAGGATTATAAAGTAGAACCAATGCTAGCAAAAGAATGGGGGAAAATATCCGAAAACACATATGTTGTTAAACTAAATGAAGGAATAAAATTTTCTTCTGGTAAAGAGTTGGTAGCAAGTGATGTGATAAATACTGTCAATACAATTAAAACGGCGGAAATTTCTGTTTACAAAGACAATGTGAGTAATATATCTAATATAACTCAAATAGATGACTATACACTTAAAATTGAATTAGCCGATGGCAATGAACTTTTCTTTGTCTATAATTTAATCTTTCCGATTGTAGAAGCAGAAACTTATTTAGGAACTGGAATGTTTAAAATAGCCGAGATGCTCGAAAATAAAATTATTTTAGAGCGAAATGCTAATTATGCAAAATCAGAAAGTCAAAAAATAAATATAATTACCATAAACTTATATAATTCTGTAGGAGAAATGTACAATGCATTCAAATTTAAAGGACTAGATTTTTTAACTACAACAAGATTAGATTATATGGATTATATAGGGACTTTGGGGTATGGATATAAACAGATTAAGTCAAGAGACTTTACGTATATAGCAATAAATACAAATAAAAATATGTTAAAAGATACGGAATTGCGAAGAGCTATTAAACATGCTATAAATAAAGAAGAAATTGTTTCAAAACTTTTTTCAAATAAATATTTTGCAAGCGATTTTCCTCTAGAATATGGTAGCTATTTATATGATACGGAGGATAAAAAATCTGAATATAATACTGAGAAAGCAAAAGAAATCTTATTAAAAAATGGATGGGAATACAAGAATAGCGGTTGGCAAAAAAAAGTAGGAAATAATGTAGAGCACATTAACTTTTCTTTAGCAGTAGAAGCAGGAAATGACGAAAATATACTTGTTGCAGAACTAATTAAAGAACAATTAGAACTAATTCGGAATAAAAGTGAGTATTCAAAAAGTAAGTAAAGAAAAATTATTAAAGAATAAGACTTTTGATTTGATATTAGTCAATGCTAGCGTTGGAATAAGTCCGGATTTATCAAATTATTTTCAAGGTAATAATTTAGCAGGCTATAACAATGAAGAAATAAACACAATAATTAAGGACCTTGAGGTTATAACAGATGAACTTATTATAAAGGAAAAGTATAATAGACTGCTAGAGATATACAATTCTGAAGTACCATATATAGGATTATATTTTGCTGGCGAAACGGCCCTTTATAATTCAAATGTGGTAGCAGATGTAGATGCTAACTGGTATAATGTGTTTTATAACTTTGAAAACTGGTATATAAAAAAATGAGAAAAATATATTGACAAATAAAAATATTAATATATAATTAAGCAAACAGATGTTTAAAGAAAGGAAGAATAATATGAGTAACGAAAATTCAGAAAAAAGAAAAGCATTAGAAGTTGCATTAAATCAAATAGAAAAACAATTTGGAAAAGGTTCTGTAATGAAATTAGGAGATTTTCAAGCAATGAATATAGAAGCAATTCCAACAGGAGCATTAGGATTAGATATTGCATTGGGTATAGGAGGAGTTCCAAGAGGAAGAATAATAGAGGTATTTGGTCCAGAATCTTCTGGAAAAACCACACTTGCTCTTCATATAATATCAGAAGCTCAAAAACAAGGAGGAGAAGCTGCATTTATAGATGCCGAGCACGCATTAGACCCAGTATATGCAAAGCATTTAGGTGTAGATATAGATAACTTAATAGTTTCTCAACCAGACACAGGAGAACAAGCATTAGAAATTGCAGAGGCGCTTACTAGAAGTGGTGCAATAGACGTTATTGTTGTAGACTCTGTTGCAGCATTAGTACCAAAAGCAGAAATAGATGGCGATATGGGAGACTCTCATATCGGTTTGCAAGCAAGATTAATGTCTCAAGCTTTGCGTAAATTAGCGGGTGTAATAAATAAATCTAAAACAATAATAATCTTTATAAATCAGTTAAGAGAAAAAGTTGGAATTATGTTTGGTAATCCAGAAGTAACACCAGGAGGACGAGCATTAAAGTTTTATGCTTCTGTTAGACTAGATATTAGAAAAATAGAGAACATTAAAACAGATGGCGAGGTTATAGGAAATAGAGCAAGAGTAAAAGTAATTAAAAATAAAGTTGCTCCTCCATTTAGAGAAGCTGAATTCGATATAATATACGGAAAAGGAATATCTAAAGAAGGAAACATATTAGATATTGCTGTAAACTTAAATATAGTAGAAAAAAGTGGTTCTTGGTTTGCATATAGTGGCGAGAAAATTGGGCAAGGAAGAGAAAATGCAAAGCAATACTTATTAGATAATCCTAAAATTATGCAAGAAATAGAAACTAAAATTAGAGAAAACATGACAGCAGCTTTTGAAAAAAGCCTGATAGATGACATAGAAGATAAAGATTCAAATGAAGATGTAGAATAGTATATAATATTTAGGAGGGGTAATGTATTCACCAGAAGAATATGATAAATTTAAAATAAGGGTATTAAAATATGTTCTATATAAAAAACGCACAGAAAGTGAAGTAAGATTTAAATTTTCTGAAAATGCTGGAAAAATATTGGATGATATTATAGAATACTTAAAGGAAGAAAAATATATAGACGACAAAAGATATACCGAAAAATTTGCAAATGAATGTATTGCACTTAAAAATCTTTCTATAAAGGAATTACGATACAACTTATATCGTAAAGGAATTAGCAAAGAGATAGCAGATGAATATATTACTAAAAATAAGGAAATGCTAATAAACTACGAAAGGGAGTCTGCTAGAAAAATATTAGAAAAACGACAAAGTACAGAAGATTTAGAATATATTAAAAAGCATTTATTTATAAAGGGATATATGGAGGAGACAATTAAAAACTTATGAACAATTTACTTTTATTAGAAACAAATCAATATGCCATTAAATTAGATAATTTCGAAGGACCATTAGATTTGCTTTGTCATTTAATAGACAAAAATCAAATGGATGTTTACGATATTAAAATAAGTGAAATTGCAGATCAGTATATAAAATATATAAATGAATTAGAAAGTTACAATTTAGAAATAGCGAGCGAATTCCTAGTTATGGCGTCAATGCTTATATATTTAAAATCAAAAACATTGCTACCAAAAGAAATAGAAGATGAAGCAGAACTTACAGAAGAAGAGCTGTTACAGAAAATATTAGAGTATAAACAGTATAAAGAAGTTACCAAAAAATTAAGGGATATGTATGAAATACATTCTAAAAGAGCATACAAATTGCCCGAAAAAATAGAATTGCCAAAACAAAGTTTAGAAACGCAGTACTCAAAAGAAATTGTAATAGATTTATATAGTAGTTTAGTAAACAAAAATAAGGAAAAAATGAATGTAAATAAAGATAATATTAAAAAGATTGCTATATCTGAATCTGTTACAGTTGTAAGTAAAGTAAAAGATATATTTAGAGAATTATTTAGAAAGAATAAATTTGTGTTTGGTAAGTTATTTAAAGTTACAAAATCTAATAAGGTGGAAGTAGTAACAGCTTTTTCGGGACTTTTAGAGCTTACAAGAAGAAATAAAGTAAAAGCAAATCAAGAAGAATTATTCGGTGATATTTTAGTAGAAAAAGCAAAGAGAAACAAATAACTTTTATGTTTAGATTAATGTTTTTTAGGGCAAACTAATACCATGGAGGTAAAATATGGTATTAGTTTTATTTTTGTTTGGAATAGTAATAATCGTAACATCAATATTTTTGATATTGTGTATGTCAGTATTATCGATAAAAGTAGATAATTTCGAATTATCAAATATTGATACTAAGGAAAACTTTATCAAGGATTACAATTTTAAAATTTCAATACTATTTTTGAATGTAATACCAATATTTAAAACTTCGATAAATAAGAATAGACTTGTAAAAATAAAAGAAAAATTTTGGTTCAATAAATTAAGAAAAAACTTAAAAATGGATTTTGGAAAAGATTTTAAACTAAGTGTATTTAATAAAGAAATAGATTTAAATACAAAAAACATTTTATTTTTAAAATATGTAAATCCAAGGATAAAGAAACTTGATCTGGATATGGGTATAGGAACGGAAGATGCAGTAATTACATCTTTTCTTGTTACAATAATTTCTATTGCTTTTTCTATATTTTTAACTAGAACAGTAAAAAAGTATAGCCAGAAAAAAATAGTATATAAAATCCTACCTAAGTATATTAATAAAAATGTTATAGATGTAAAACTAGAAACGAATATTTCGTTTAGATTAGTAAATTTACTGAATGTACTATATCTGTTTTCTAAACAAATCAAGAAAAAAGATATAGTTGACTTGGAGAACTATTCATATAACAGCCTAAAAAAAGCATAAGGTCGCAAATATGCGACCTTTGTTTAGACTTCCATTTGACTACTTAGGAATCCTGCTGCAGATTGAACTACCTTTAGCTCAGTATCTCCCATTTTAGTATTTTGCTCTTTAGAAAGTAGTATTACACTACCTATAACATCTCCATCTGAAATTATTGGGTAAATAACTTGTGAATTATATTTTCTATCATTTGTTGTATCGTTTTGCGTAATAGGCAATGTTTGCTGATTGTTATCTGTGCTTGTATATACTTGCTTATTTTCCATAACTTTTTCTATTTCCGGACTTAATGTTTGTTCTAACAATTCTTTTTTTGGTCCACCAGATACTGCAATAACTGTGTCTTTGTCTGTTATACATGCAATATGACCAGTTGTTCTAGAAAGTGTTTCTGCATAGCCATGTGCAAATTCGGAAAGTTCTCCTATTGGAGAATATTTCTTTAAAATAACTTCTCCTTCTTTATCTGTAAAAATCTCTAACGGGTCACCGTTATTGATAACATTGCTACAAAAAGTTTTGTCTTGATGTTTAGGCATTTTTTGTACAATTGTAGGGGAGCTAATTGCTCGTCCGTTCACTACCATTTTCAATAATTACATCATTTCCAGTTGTTTCAATATTAAAAATAGAATTTATATCTCCGCGTAATTTTATAGAAACTCTGTCCTCAAATACAATTATTTTATCAATAATCAATTCCAAGTCTTTTTTAGTTAGTTTTTCTTTATTTAATATTTCATCAAATATCTGCAAAGCATCTCTTGAAATGTCTTTTATTCTTTTAGCACTTTCCTTTACTTGTGTGAAATGGTCTAACTGGCTTTGCAAACCACGTAACTTATTTGCAAGTTCTGTTTCTAATTCTTCATATATTTCATCAAGTTGTTCTAAATCGTTTGGTGTTTTAAGGCTTTCTCTCAATTTTTGCTTTTTTAATTGCTTTATTTCTTCTTTGGTAGAATTATAGTCTTTCATTAAAATACTATATAAATCTTTTTTGTCTGTTGTAGTATTTTTTTTGCTTGATAAATCTTTATTTAATATTTCTATAATATCACTAGAATTTTCTTTTATTCGTTTTACATATCTTTTAACCATTTTATCTAACACAGCAACATGAATATGATGCGAAGTACAAGCTTTTTTGCCATTTTTATGATAACTTCCACAATAATATGCGTCTGGTCTTTTTCCATTGCTAATAGAGAACATAGGAGCATTACAATCACCACAAAAAGTGAAGCCAGAGTAAATGTTGTCGTATTTTTTAACACCCCTATAATTACCATTGCCTCTAGTTTTTCTAATTTCTTGTGCTTTATAAAATACATCTTTATCTATAATAGGTTCGTGAAAGTCTGGAAAAACATTGTGCATTTCTTTATCTAGTTTTTGGTCATCTCCATTTATTGTTTTTCGTGTGTATTTACCAGTTCTTAAAGTTCCTATATAAAAGTCATTTTCTAAGATATGAGAAACACTTACAATGCTCCATTCAGTTTTAACTTCTCCATTATATGATTTGCTGTTTTGCTCTTGTAATTGTTTTGTTCTTAGTCTAGGGGTGGGGATATGTTCATCATTTAGCAAGTTTACTATTTTTTTATACCCCCAACCATTTAAGTATAAATTGAAAATTCTTTTTATTACTTCGGCAGATTCTTTGTCTATTTCATAACTTTGAGTTTTATAATCTGTAATAATATAACCATAAGGAACAGAACACAACCATGTAGCATTTTTTTGTTTATTTGTTATTGTACTTTTGATTTTTTTACTAATATCTTTTACATACAACTCATTATACCAAGTTTTAACACCGAGAGTAATATCGTTGTTATCTTGACTTGTATCTATGCTATCATTTATTGCTATAACTCGTTTCCCAAGTTCTTGCATTTCTTCTAAAAATAAAAGAGTTCTAGCATTATGCCTACCAATTCTTGATAAATCTTTGGCAAGTATAACATCAAACTCATCATTTTCAATTGCAGATTTTAGTTTATTAAAATCTGGTCTATTAAATTTATAACCACTATAATTATCATCTTCAAAGATAGTAACAGCATCTACACCAAAATGCTCTTTTGCATAGTCTTTAATGATATTGCTTTGGTTTATAATACTTTCATATCTTTCATTATCTTCATCATAACTAATTCTAGCATATCCTGCTACTCTTAAAACTTGTTCCAATGTTACCACTCCTTATAAAAGAAACTTATCGAACTCATTGTAACATGCAATTAGATTAAAAGTAAATATATATTTTTAATCTAATTACATTTCTAATTCTTCATATTGTTCTTTATTTTCTCTATCTGCTAGCTGTTGCAAATTACTAATAAGTAGGGCAGAGGTAATAGGTGTTATTTCTTCTGTACCAGAGTGATACAAGCACACTTTATATTTTAGTTTTCTATATTCATCAATAATACTATCTATTGTAGGAGGTATAATTGAATTAGGGTTTTCGTTATAAGTAAACCATAGCTCTATAATTTTATCATCATTATCTATATAAGTTTTCAAAATATACCTCCTTCCATAAAATATTATTGGCAAAAAATGTAAGATTTATGCGTGCAAAATTAGTGCTAACTCCATTGAATTAGCACTAAAAAAAGCTACAATAAACTTTGTAACTTCACACATACATTTTGGTTGATTTTATACAGTTCGGATTTATAATATCACTTACTTTTTGGGAAACTGCATAGCCTGCATTTATTCCTTTTCTTAAAACTAGACCGCTTGATTTTTTATCGTAACAATAAGCACTTCTGTTATATTTTGCATAAGCAAGGTCAGATAATTCGGATTTATAGGAAAGTTCAATACTTGCTTGTTTATGTTGTATTTTTATTGATTCATCGAGTGTTCTATCTGCATTTCTTTTTTTACGAATCCAATCAGCTTCATATTTTTTTCGTTTTTCTTTTTGTGTTTTTAATCGTTTCTGCTTTTCTACAATATATCTATTCAAATCTTCTTTTATTATTTTTGTTACATATGGGGGACTAACATTTAATTCTTTTGCAATTATATTTGTTCCTTTATGCTCATAAAAAAACATTTTGATAATATCTTCTTTTACAGTCATATCAATTATTACCTCCTTTATTGGTTAATTTTTTGTATACGTTTTTGGGGTATAGTTCTAGATACTTGACATTCTTCCGATTTTACTGTAATATTTATTTTGCAATAACTATTACAGATTGTATAGTAATAGTTAAAAAATGTCAACTATTACTTGTAAAATTTTCAAAAAAATTTTGAGGTGGAGAAAATGAATAAAAATCTAGTAACAGAATTTAGTACAGAATGGATAAAATACAGTGATTATACTACAAAAAGAACAAATGGTTATTCAGATGAATATATTATGCCTGCTAAAAATGCGAAGCCAATAAAATATACAATAGCAGACGTTGCAGATGAAATGATAATAGATTATTTGAATATAGGTAAAAAATTTGAATTTGAAAGATTTAATGTGAAAAATGCAATATTAGATTTTGCTAAAAAATATGGTTTAATAGGGATTATTTCTTATTTACCATTAAACACAGAGTATACATATAGTGATAAAGTATATTTAAGTGGTAACGATATAGGAATGCTAAAAGAATGGGATTTAATAGACTATTTAAAACAATTTTTTCCTTTTGAATTTAAGAAAAAATTTAAAGCTACAAAACCAGAAAAGAAGTTCCCGAGGTTACATTTTCCATCACTTTCAATATCAATGATACAAGAAGAAACAACTGATTCAGATGTGTTTTGGGGAGCAAATCCAGAATTTAGTTTGCCATTTTCAAAATATTATGCTGAAAAAATAGATGATATAGGAGCAATAGCAAATGCAGTTTATAACAAATTTAAAGCATCTTACGATTATGATTTCAATACTCCATATCAAGAAAGAAGTTTTAAAGGTTTTGATTTCTTTAAAGCAAGAAACATAACTATAAATGCAAAAGCAGGAGAGAGCAACTTTTCATTACAATGGGCTTTTAATTCCTTAGCATTAGCATTAGATACTATTTTGTTAGTAAAGATATGTGATACAAACCAACCACTTCGTATGTGCAAGTTCTGTAATCAATTCTTTATAGCAGAGAATGTAAGAGCAGAATACTGTAGCCCACAATGTAGAAATAAGGCAAATGTGTACAAGAGTAGAGAAAAATATAGAGAAGGCATATAAAAAAATAGCAATTACATTTTTGTAGTTGCTATTTTACTTTAATCATCATCTAAATTCTTAAATAGTTTATCATTATAAAATTCCGTTAAGTCCATACCAAATCCTCTTGCAATTCTTAATATTGTTAAACTTCTTGGATTCTTTCTATCTTGTTTTATAATATGGTCTACTGTTGCTTGTGTAATACCTGCCATTGTAGAAAACTTATTTATAGTTATATCTCTTTCTTTACATAGATTTAATATTCTTTTTGATATTGCTTCTGATAAGGTCATTTTTTAGTCCTCCAACTTTTTTATTGAGTATATCAAATAAATTTGCAAATTATTACTCCAATTGGATTGACTTTCGCCTCTTATTGTTTTATGATGTTAATACAATTGGAGTAATAATTATTTGGGAGGTGAACACATACTATTTTTT
>JAISHG010000039.1 GCA_031262685.1 Lachnospiraceae bacterium
GCTGTTATTCTTACTGCAATGGACTACCTTATAACAAAGTTTACTGGGTTGCATGCTAGCCCATTTGGTAAAGGGTTTGTAGGATTTGTATTATCAGCAATTGTACTTTATGTAACACAATATTTTGTTGCTGGATATACAATTTCTTGGATGGCTGCAATTGTTGGCGCATTAATATATGGTATAATAGATTACTTTATACCTGGCGACCAAAGTTTGTAGTATAAATAAAAAGAGCAACGTAATATCGTTGCTCTTTTTACGATGAAAGAAGTTTTGGATTAATCATTCTCCTCAAAAGGATCCGGATTTTCATCCATGTCTATTTCATCATTGGTATCGGCGTAAGGAGACTCTGTAAGCCGTTCAATATCTTCGTCGTAGTTTTCTTTAACTACTTTAAGTTTTTTTTCGAAGTCGTGTACTACTGCTTCTAAGTTCCTTCTTTTTCTTATTTCTAAAAAAAGAAAAATCGAAAGAACACTTGTGGCAACGAACAACAATGCAAGTAACACAAGAATGACTACTAAAATCGACCGAATATCAAAGTCAAGCATACTCTTACCACCTTTTAATTAGTGAAATATTCATCACTTAACCTAATTATATAACATAATTCGACAATTATTGCAAGTTCCAGCCTTCTTTATTTATTTGTCTTTGTCTTGCAATCGCTAATGCATTTTCTGGTACATCTTCTGTAACAGTTGAACCAGCTGCAATAAAAGCATTATTCCCGACTGTAACTGGTGCAACTAAATTTGTATTTGAACCAATAAAAACATTATCTCCAATTATAGTTTTACTTTTATTTAACCCATCATAATTACATGTTATGGTTCCACAACCTATATTACATTTTGTTCCGATTTCGCAATCGCCCATATAAGATAAATGAGGAACTTTTGTGCCTTCTCCAACTATAGCTTTTTTAATTTCTACAAAACTTCCTACTTTAACTTTGTTAGAAAGCTTGCAGCCTTCTCTTATGTAGGCATTTGGACCTATTTCACAATCTTCGCCTATCTTTACATTAGATTTTATTATTGTATTTGGATGAATTATAGTATCGGCACCAATTTCCACGTCATCGTAAATGTTTGTTGTATTCATATCTTCTATTGTAACACCATTTTTCATGTGTTCCGTATTTATTCGTGTACGTAAAACTCTAGTTAAAAGCTCTAATTGAATTTTATCATTTACGCCAAGTATTTCTGTATTGTCTTCAACTATAACGGCTCCCGTTCTTAAGCCGTCTTCATTCATTAGCTTAATAACATCAGTTAAATAATATTCCCCTTGAACATTGTTGGGTGTAAGTTTGTCTAGGGCATTTAAAAGAGACTGGATATCGAAGCAATATATTCCTGAATTTATTTCTTGTATTTTTCTTTGTTCATTTGTTGCATCTTTTTCTTCTACTATAGCTTCAATATTTCCACCATCATTGCGAATTATTCTTCCATAGCCATTAGGATTGTCATAAATAGCTGTTAGTAATGTGGCAGCTTCCTTTCTTTCTATATTTTTTTCGATTAGTGATTTAATAGTTGATGGTCGTAAAATTGGAACATCTCCGTTTAATACAACAACTTTCCCATCTTTACCTTCCAAATAGTTTTTTGCTTGCATTATAGCATGACCTGTTCCAAGCATTTGTTCTTGATAAGCATATTGTACAGTATCTCCAAGTACACTTTGAACTTGTTCTTTTTGATATCCAACTACTGCAATAATTTCTTCTATTCCAGATTTTCTTGCATTTTCTACAGCACGTTTTACTAATTCTTTTCCATAAATTTGATGAACCAATTTTGATTTATTTGAGTTCATTCTTGTGCCTTTTCCAGCTGCCATAACAATAGCAATAGTATTTTCCATTTTAATCCCCCTATTTTTAACTACTAAAATTAATCTTTAGCAATTGTAAAAACTAATATTTTCTTTGCACCTGCTTCTTTTAATATCCTCGAGCACTCATTTGTTGTATTCCCTGTTGTATATATGTCATCAAATAATATTATGCTTTTGTCCTTGATTTTATTATTATTTACTACTGCAAAAGCATTTTTTACATTTTGTTCCCTCTGGGTCTTTTTTAATGTACTTTGTTTAAGAGTCTCTCTTTGCTTTACTAAAATTTTATTAGAAAATTCTAAACTATATATATTTTTTGCAATTTCTTTAGAGATTAAACTAGCTTGATTATAACCTCTAAGTAATAGTCCTTTTTTATTTATTGGAACTGGAAGAATTATATCATAAGTATCTATTGAATTAAAGTAATTATAGATGATTAATTGAGAAAAAAACTTATATAGATATGATTTTTTATTAAATTTGTAATCGATAATCTTTTGCCTAATTTCATTTTCGTATTTAAATATGTACATGAACTCATCAAAATATTTTTCTTTGGGATAGTGTATTTGCTTTTTATTTAATAACGTTTTTAGTTTTAGATTACACTTCGGACAGAGGTATGTGCTATAAGTTTTACCGCACATACCACATGTTTTGGGATAAATCAAATCAAGTATTATAGTTACCACTCCTTATAATAAAGATTCTAATTCTTTTATTTTATCTCTAAGTTCAGCTGCTTTTTCAAATTGCATTTGTGTTGCAAAAGAAAGCATTTCATCTGTTAATTGATTTATAATTTCTTCTATCGAAGCATCTTTATTTATATCGTATTTTGAATGTATGTCTTCTACAACCGTTGCCTTTATTGAGTCTCTCACAGATTTTTGAATAGTTTTTGGCGTAATACCATGTTCTAAGTTATATTCTTCTTGAAGTTTTCTTCTTCTATTTGTCTCATGTATAGCTTTTTCCATAGATTCTGTTAGTTCATCTGCGTACATAATAACCTTTCCTTCTGAGTTTCTTGCAGCACGACCTATAGTTTGAACTAATGAACGTTCGGAACGTAAAAATCCCTCTTTATCTGCGTCTAAAATAGCGACTAAAGAAACTTCTGGAAGATCTAACCCTTCGCGTAGCAAGTTGATTCCTACCAATACATCAAACTCTCCAAGACGCAAGTTTCGTATTATTTCCATTCTTTCTAATGCTTTTGTATCTGAATGCATGTAGTTTACTTTTATATTCAAATTCTTTAGATATGCTGTTAAATCTTCTGCCATTTTTTTAGTTAGTGTTGTAACTAGCACTCTTTCTTTCTTAGCCGTTCTTTCTCGTATTTCTTCTACCAAGCTATCAATTTGATTTTGAACAGGTTTTACTTCTATTCTAGGGTCTAATAGCCCTGTCGGCCTTATTATTTGCTCTATTACGTTTTCTTTTGAATGCTCTTTTTCGTAATCTGCAGGTGTGGCACTAACAAATATGCATTGATTGATTCGTTCCTCAAATTCAGTGAATTTAAGAGGTCTATTATCAAACGCAGATGGAAGTCTAAAACCATAGTTTACAAGAGACTCTTTTCTAGCCCTATCGCCATTATACATAGCTCTAACCTGTGGTATTGTAGCATGCGATTCGTCTACAATAAGCAAAAAGTCTTTTGGGAAATAATCGAATAATGTAAATGGTGGGCTACCCTCTTCTCTTCCGCTTATATGTCTAGAATAGTTTTCTATTCCCTGGCAAAATCC
>JAISHG010000014.1 GCA_031262685.1 Lachnospiraceae bacterium
TAAATGTACAAAAAGAGCCAGTAAGACAGAAGCCTACTTTTTTTCCTTCAAGTAGCATCAATAAGCCTCCTTTCTTTGGTATTTACTATATATTATGAATTTATGTTAAGTTTGGTGTGGAGAAAACAAAAAAAGTAATATTTGTTTTCATTTAAGAAAATAAACATTACTTTTTTTAAAACATAAGCATAATTAAATTATTTAAATAAAATTGTTTCTAGTAGTTTAGTATCTAAACCTGCAATTGAATCGATACTTCCTTTTACATCTTTTATGTATTTCATTCCGTTTTCTCTTACAGCGTAGCCTCCGGCCTTATTTAAAGGTTCTTCAGAATTTACATATTCTAAAATATCTTTATCGGAATTATTTTTCATTGTTACAACAGATTTTGTAAGGTATTTAGTTATATTTGCGTTTTTGTTTGTTTGAATTACAATAGTCATACCAGTATATACATCGTGTGATTTGTTGTTTAGTTTTGTAAGCATATCAATTGCATTTTCTTTTGTATGCGGCTTTCCAAGAAATTCATTATTAAGAAATGCCATTGTATCTGCGCCAATAACTACTAAATTGTCATAGTAATCTTTGTTTTTATTCCAGATATCTACTGTTTTTAAATACGATAATTCTTGCACAAGTTCAGTTATATTTGTGATTTTTGATTTTAATTCATCTTCATTTACATCACTTACTTGAATTTCAAAAGTAAGGTTATATTTTGAAAAAACCTCGTTTAATAGCTTTTTTCTAGATGGAGATTGTGAGGCTAAAATAATTTTATATTTTTCTAAATTCATAAATTTGCTCCTTCAATTGCATTTTTTACTGAGTTCGAATATGCCCTTACTAAACCGCCTTTGCCAAGCAACGTTCCTCCAAAATATCTAACAACTATTGCAAGGATGTTAGTTAAATTTTTTTGCTCTAATAGGTAAAGAATTGGTCTTCCAGCGGTTCCTTGTGGTTCTTTGTTGTCGGTATATTTTGCTTTAATCTGACCATTTTCTAGTAGTCTATATGCATATACAATATGTTTTGCATCTTTATACTCTTTTTTCGTAGAGGCAAGTATTTCTTGAACTTCATTTTCAGAGTTAACAGCATAAATATATGCAATAAACTTTGATTTTTTTTCGGTTAATACATAGGTATTTAATTCTTGCATAGCACTCCTTAAATTTTTTGTTCATTTTATCATAAAAATAAATGAATAAAAATATAAGTATGATAAAAACTAAATTTAGGTGATAAATAATATGAAAATATCGTGGCTTAAATCAAAAGATGATACCAATAACTTTAAAATACTTAAAGCTATTGGTCTTGATGTTTATGAAATCGAAGATCCCGAAAATACAGATAGCAAAATAAAAGAGCTTATTGGAAACAGATACGATACTATAGTTATATCTAATGAATTAGCAGGTTTTTCCACAGATATTATAAAAAAATATGGCAGGAAGGAAGATATCAATATAATTATTGCAAAAAATAAGTATGAATGAAAAATAATTTATAACATATATTTAGGTAAGGAGTTAGATATATGTTACAAAATGATGATAGATATAGTTTATTTGTAAATGAGTTTAGTTCTTTACTAAAGGAATTGGTAAAGGATAAGGAATTTAGTAATCTGGTGTTTTTGTGTGTGGGCACGGATAGAGTCACAGGAGACTCTTTTGGACCATTAGTAGGTTACAAATTAAAAACCTTGTTTAAAGATACCAAAAAGGTAAAAGTATTAGGAAGTTTAGAGAGCATAGTTTCTGCAAGCAATGTTATAAGTGTGTCGAAAGAAATAGAAGACGATTCGTTTATTATTGCAATAGATTCTGCAATATCAAATACAAAAAAAGTAGGAAGTATTATAGTTAGAGATTCTAGTTTAATATTAGGAAAAGGATTAGGAAAACAAATTTTAAAAATAGGCGACATGAGTATAAAAGGTGTTGTTGGGAAAAATATGAACAATCCGAATTTGAATTTTAACTTATTGCAAAACATACCTCTTAGCATTGTAATGAGAATGGCAGATGTGGTTGCAAATGGGATTTATGATGTAATTGAAGTTTAATATGTATAAACCTAGAAAAAGTGGAAAAAATTATATAAAGTTCAAGTTTTTCTAGGAGGGAATTTATATGGATAACAAAATGAAAAATATAGTGGTACTAAAAAATTTGCCATCTAATATTGTAGATGAGGCAATAGTTATACTAAAATGTAGTCAAAAACAGATGCAATATATAGAAAAAAAGCAATCCGAAGCAGAAGTAAAGTTAAATGAAAAGCATAACAATAAAGAATATATTTTAAAAGAGGCAGAGTTAGTAGTAAATAATTATATCTCAAACTTAGAAGAACAAAAGAAATCAAAAATAAAAGCTAATAATGCGAAATTAGAAAGAAAGTATAATAGACTTAAATTAGCCTCAATAACTATAGGACGGGCTATATGTAATTAGTTTAATTGTTGGGTTAATGAATATATAGAAAATTTAGAAATAGCATAAAAAAATCTTCCTTGCATATATATTAAAAAATAATATATATGCTACAAAGGAAGATTTTTTGCATAAGTAGCGGAAGTGGAGGAACTTGTGGAAAGAGTATTAACTGCAGATGAAAGATTAAGAAGAGCAGAAGAAATTTACTATGCTAGGAGAAAAGGGGAAGCCTCTAAAAAATCCTCTACAACTGTAACTGTTGGAAGACCAAAGAATGTGTATGTACTAAGGAAAATGATTATACAAATAACGATATGTTTTTTGATTTATTCTGGATATTATTTTGTTCAAACTGGAAATTTTGCGTTTTCTGAAAGCGTTAAAAATACAACAAATAATGTGCTTACATATGATGTGAATCTACAAAATTTATATAATCAGGTTATGGGATTTATAAATACAAATGTTATAAAACCAAGTGAAGAGCCAGTAAACGAAGAGGAAGTAGTGCCACCATCTGAAGCTACAGATAGCGCTGATGAAGTGATATCAAATACTGCAAACTTGGCTGCAACAGATGTGCTTATGGAATTAGGAGAACTGCCTGTAGAAACCGCTGAAAGCAGTATAACTGAAATAGAAACGGATGCAGATTATATAAAAGGAAATTATTCTGTAATAGTTCCCGTTAGAGGAGTAGTCTCTTCACGATTTGGAGAAAGAGAAAAAGAAATTACGGAAATGTCTACATATCACGAGGGAATAGATATTGCAGCAAATACAGGTACAGAAATTGTTGCTAGTATAAGCGGAGAAGTGACAGAAGCTGGAGAGATTTCGGGATACGGATTGTATGTAAAAATAGTTTCAAATGAAATTACTACTATATATGCACATTGCAGCAAATTGCTTGTAACTCAAGGAGAAACTGTAGCTCAAGGTCAAAAAATAGCAGAAGTAGGTTCAACAGGTGTTTCAACAGGACCACATCTACATTTCGAAATTAGAAGAGACGGAAGAAACATCGACCCAGAACTAATTTTAGGAAGAATGTAGGGTCAGAATTCATTTGTAGGGGCGCATGATTGCGCCCTACCCGTTAAGCGGGAATTATCATATCAATGTAATAAATACAAAAACAGAAAGAAGGTTTTAGATTGCGAATAAGAATAGATTTAAAAATATTCATTTTCATAATAATATTCTATTTTACTAGCCAAGTAGAAATATACAGCATACTAATGCTATTCGCATTTGTACATGAACTTGCACATCTATTAGTGGGAATATTACTAAAACTAAAGCCAAAATCCGCACAAATAATGCCATTTGGGTTTTCGATATATTTTGAAGATTATAGCAAACAATATGAAATAAAAAAAATACTAATAGCACTAGCAGGGCCAGTAATCAATTTAGTATTAGTAGTAATGGGGTGTATTTATAACTGGAAAGAACAAATAATATATGCGAATTTACTAATAGGATTGTTTAATTTAATTCCATTATATCCACTAGACGGTGGAAGAGTTTTAAAATACATATTAAAATTGACTGCTGGCAATGGAGAAGATGCAGATGAATTGGTGCATCAAATTTCGAAGATAATACTAATACTATTAACAGTTGTATCTAGCATTGGGATTATTTATATGGAAAATATAGCAATTCTTTTTGTAATAGCTTATTTGTGGGCAATTATGATTGATTCGAGAAAAGATTATAAGATGAAAACGCGAATAAGGGAATTGATATCTCAAAATAGATGATTATAGATAGTCCGCTCCCGGGGCTTATGCAATAAATTTTTTCGTAGGGGCGTATTGTATACGCCCCAATTAAACAATGCATAATCGCGATAGGGCGCAGGGTCATGCGCCCCTACAGGTGCCCTTAATTTATTCCTAACAATTCTTTTGCTCTTTTTACGTCTTTGATTGTTGCATCGGGTACGCCGTTTAATTGATATTCATATCCAAGATCTTCCCATTTGAATTTTCCTAAGCTGTGGTAGGGTAAGAGTTCTACTTTTTGAACATTTTTTAAACTAGAAATAAATTTCTTTAATTCATTTAAGTCTGTTTCGTTATCTGTAATACCAGGGATAATAACTTGTCTTATCCATAGGGGTTTATTTATACGATTTAAATATTTTGCAAATTCTAATTCTTTTTCATTAGATGTACCAACAAGCTCTATGCATTTTTTATTATTTATGTGCTTAATATCCAATAGAACTAAGTCTGTGTAGTCTATGATTTCTTTAATGTCTGGAGTTAAACTAAACATTCCAGAGGTATCTATTGCAGTATGGAATCCTTCTTCTTTTAGTTTTTTTAATAGGTTTTTTACAAAAAGAGGTTGAAGTAAAGGTTCTCCACCAGATATAGTAACACCGCCATTTGAAGGTAATATGTAGTTTTTAAAGTTTTGAACATTTTGGACAAGTTCATCTACACTTTTTAATGTTCCGCCATCACAATTCCATGTGTCTCTATTATGGCAATACTTACATTTTAAAGAGCATCCTTGTAAGAATATAACGTAGCGTATTCCAGGACCATCTACAGTTCCAAATGATTCAATTGAGTGTATTCTTCCAAAATTATCTTCCATGCGTCCTCCTTTTTATTATAGCTGCTTTATTATATTCGCTCCCGGGGCTTATGCAATAAATTTTTTCTACGTCCCGACGGAGCTCCCTGCTCCGAAAAAATTTATTTGCAAGGCGCCCCTCGCGCTACCCTACAATAAATACATGTGGGCACCTGTAACGCAGGTGCCCGAAATAATGTGTTCTATTAAATTATAATTAAATTCTGTCTTGAATTGTTCTATGA
This sequence comes from Lachnospiraceae bacterium, assembly GCA_031262685.1. Classification (GTDB taxonomy): domain Bacteria; phylum Bacillota; class Clostridia; order TANB77; family CAG-508; genus CAKPQL01. The sequence continues at coordinate 5,297 of JAISHG010000014.1, forward strand.
ATTACGTCTAATTGTTGTTCGCGGGTTAATTGAATAAATTTAACAGCATATCCAGAAACACGAATAGTAAGTTGTGGGTATTTTTCTGGGTGGTCCATAGCATCCATTAATAATTTTTTGTCGAAAACGTTTATATTTACATGATGTCCTGTTTGTTTAAAGTATCCATCTAGTAAATGTACAAGATTATTTATTTTAGAATCTTCATCTTTACCTAATGTGCTTGGTGATATTGCAAAAGTGTAAGATATACCGTCTTCAGAATAGTCGTATGGTAGTTTTGCGATTGTATTTAATACTGCAAGAGAACCACTAACATCTCTTCCGTGTAATGGGTTTGCACCAGGTCCAAAAGGCTCTCCACTTTTTCTACCATCGGGTGTATTACCTGTATTTTTGCCATATACAACATTTGATGTAATTGTTAGTATAGATAAAGTATGTTTTGCATTTCTGTAAGTTGGATATTTTTTTAATTTTCTTAAGAATGTTTTTACTATATCAACAGCTATTTCATCAACTCTATTGTCATCATTTCCGTATTTAGGGAAATCTCCTTCAATTATATAATCTGTTATAAGACCTGTTTCATTACGAATAGCTTTTACTTTAGCATACTTTATTGCAGATAATGAATCTACTGCTACAGAAAGTCCTGCGATACCACAAGCCATTGTTCTTAGGATTTCTTGGTCATGTAAAGCCATTTCTAATGCTTCGTAAGCATATTTATCATGCATATAATGAATAGCATTTAATGCTTTGATATATATTTTTGCAACATAGTCCATCATAACATCGAATTTGTTCATAACATCGGAATAATCTAAATATTCGCCAGTTACAGGTTCGAATTTTGGTGTTATTTGTTTTCCAGAGTTTTCGTCTTTTCCACCATTAATTGCATATAATAATGTTTTGGCAAGGTTTGCTCTAGCACCAAAGAATTGCATTTGTTTTCCTACTCTCATACCAGAAACACAACAAGCAATTGCATAATCATCTCCTAAAGAATTTCTCATTAGGTCGTCGTTTTCGTATTGAATTGAAGATGTTTTTATAGATAATTTAGAAGTGAATTTTTTAAAGTTTTCTGGTAATCTATCTGACCATAAAATTGTTAAATTTGGTTCAGGAGCAGGTCCTAATGTTTGAAGAGTATTAAGCATTCTATAAGAGTTTTTTGTTACAAGAGTTCTACCGTCAATTCCCATACCTCCAATGCTTTCCGTTACCCAAACGGGGTCTCCACTAAATAATTCATTGTATTCTGGTGCTCTTAAGAATCTAACTAATCTTAATTTCATAACAAAATGATCCATTAACTCTTGTGCTTGGATTTCAGTTAATAAGCCAGATTTAAAATCTCTTTCAAAATATATATCTAAGAAAGTAGATACTCTACCTAAACTCATAGCAGCACCATTTTGGTCTTTTATAGCTCCTAAATATCCGAAATATGTCCATTGTACAGCTTCTTTAGCAGTTGTAGCAGGTACAGAAATATCAAAACCATATGCTAATGCCATGGCTTTTAAGTCGTTTAATGCTTTTATTTGTTCTGATATTTCTTCACGCTGTCTAATTACGGTATCTGTAAATACATCTGTATCTAAAATATTTAAATCTATTTTTTTCTTTTCTATTAAAAAATCCACACCATATAGAGCAATTCTTCTGTAGTCTCCGATAATTCTTCCTCTACCATATCCATCTGGAAGGCCGGTAATTAAGTGAGAACTTCTTGCTGCCCTAACATCTGGAGTATATACACTAAACACTCCGTCGTTATGTGTTTTTCTGTACTTATTATATATAGTATTTATTTCTGGGTCTATTTGGTATCCATATGATGCACAAGATTTTTCTACTATCTTAATACCACCAGCAGGCATAATTGCTCTTTTTAAAGGAGCATCTGTTTGAAGTCCTACGATTTCTTCTAGAGTTTTGTCTATATAACCAGGAGCATAAGCATTAACTGCAGAAGGTGTTTTTAAATCTACATCTAATACTCCTCCATTTTCTCTTTCTTTTTTATAAAGTTCTAAAACTTCATTCCATAATTTAATTGTTTTTTCTGTTGCGCCGGCTAGAAAAGAATCATCACCTTCATATGGCAAATAGTTGCGCCCAATAAAGTCTCTAACGTCTACTTCTTTTTGCCAATCTCCAGCTTCGAATCCTTCCCATGCTTCAAATTTCATAATATAAATCCCTCTCTTTCAGTTTGCTCATCCTAAGTATGAGTACATAAACCATAATATCATAACGATATTAGTTTTTCAATAAAAAATTATCTTATTCGTTCTGTAAGTAATAAATCTGACATTTGATTTTCTAGAAGTATTGTTTCCCTATAGGTCTATTAATTTTCATGGAAAAATGTTCGAAAAAGAAACATAAATGTAATAAAATAGTAATATTAAAAAAAAGGGTAAATCCGTAATAACAAAGCAATTTGTGAGTTTTATACTACTTGAAAAAATTTGTAAAATAAAGTATAATTTAAGTATATTATGTAAAACGGACAAAAGAGGAGATGAGTAATATGGTAGAGAAGTACGAAGAAGAAAGAAGGAAAACAGAAAGAAGAAAATACGACATAGGATACGAGAAATACAACGAAGAGAGAAGAAAACAAGATAGAAGACAAGAAGAAAAAGAAACAAACAAATGGAACTATGCCATAGTACTTTTAATACTACTATGCTTATCGATTTTCGTGTTTATGATTAGTTTTGGAAACTGGTCTAATGAGGAAATAGTAAGAGGAGTAAAGGAAGTAATACT
>JAISHG010000033.1 GCA_031262685.1 Lachnospiraceae bacterium
CATCATACTTGCTATTAGTTCTTGGTTTGCTTCTCTATTTGTTACAACATATAGCTCCATTAACGGCTCTGACATTACAGTATTTAGGTTATCCAACTCTTTTTGCTTTAAGTTTTTAAGAATGTATAAATCTTCTTTCTCTAGAAGCGGGTATTCTTTTTCATATTTTTCGTAATCTTTGTTAGATAAAATTTCCCTACTTATTAGTTCATACGCATCCATTATTTGCTTATCGTCTTTTGTGAATATTAGCAAATTTTCCATGTCTATTTTTGATATAGCATCTGGAGAAACATTTTCTATTCCACCTTGTTGTATCCCTATATTTATCATTTTTGATGTATAATCTGGCAAATCCAAATCTGTTTTAGCCTGAATACATAACAATAATATTATTAAAACAACTGAGAACGCTGATTTACTTAGAAATCTTAGTATCTTTAGCACATTTATTCCTTCTTTCTTTGGGTTTGTTAATAAGTATAGTTCTATTTGTATGTAGAGTAGCCACGTAGCGTGTCGGATAATACTTTTCGAGCAACGAGGAGAAAAGTTTTCATCCGACTAAAGCTAAAAGTGGCGGATATATTTGTTAATCTATTTATTATTACCAGATAATTCGATTATTTTTTCAATGTCATCATCATCTGCTGCCTTATTCTTTCTTACACTTTCACATTTTTTACATTTAGACACTATAATATATCCCTTTTTAGGATTTATTTCTATTCCAACTGGCTCTAGCATTCCGTGGCACGTTTCTGCCCTATCTCCTGGATTTATATCAACATGTTTTGAATATAAACACTTAGGGCAATGATTTCGTGACGTATATCCTAACTTTTCTACTTTTGAACCACAATTTTCACATATAAATTCATCATCATTTTTACTAAATTTTTTAGTCTCCAAATATACTTCCTCCTACGAATTCTCTAAGTAGCGATGTGGCTGGCACAAGTTTTGAAGGTATAGGCATAAAGTATTTTAACATCCCATGTAGTCTTCTTGCTTCTGAATATTCTGGATTGCTAGCACTTATTGCTTCGAGTAGCGGCATTGCCTCATTTTTTAGTACTGCAAATTCATATATAAGTGAAGAATTGAACATAGCATCTGCTTCTTCTTGATATGCAAATATATTTTTTTGTTCTCCTCTATTTACAGAGTCCCACATTTGAAGTGTATGAAGTGCACTGTATCCTCTAAATTGATGATCTCTAACAATTCTTCTTACAAGCCTTGTGTCTGTAGTGGAAATCCTGTTGTAGTAGTCTATATTTAATACTGTTAATGCACTAATATAAACTTTATATTTTTGTTCTTTCGGAATATTTATTGTAAGTTTATCGTTTAAACAATGAATTCCCTCTACAATCAAAATCTCTCCTTCATTAAGTTTCATTTTGTTACCCTTATACTCTTTTTTTCCCAACATGAAATTAAATGATGGGACATCTATTTCTTCTCCATTAAAGAGTTTTAGTAAATGTTCGTTGAATAATTTCGTATCTATAGCATCTAATGTTTCAAAATCGTAATTCCCGAATTCATCTTTTGGGTTTTCCTCCCTTTCTACAAAATAATTGTCTACAGATATTGTAACTGGTTTTAACCCATCCAAATAAAGCTGAAGCCCCAGTCTCTTTGCAAATGTTGTTTTTCCAGATGATGATGGCCCCGCTATTAAAACTATTTTTATATCTTTTCTTTTGCTAATCTCATTTGCTATATTTACAATTTTTTTCTCATGCAAAGCCTCATCTAACAAAATATAGTCTGTTATTTTATTTTCATTTATCGTTTTATTCAATTTGTATACTGTATCTACATTCAAAACTTTATGAAGTTCATCGTATTCCATTAGAGTTGATAGCAATTTCTTATTTTCTTCATATTTTTGAAGTTTAGTTGGCTCTTCTCTAGAAGGATACCTTACTAAAAAACCATCTTTATACTTTTCTATATCAAACACATTTATAACACCAGTGCTTATTGGCATTACTCCATAAAAGTAATTGTAATAATCTTCGCATGAATATAGCAGTATACTTTTAGTCTCTTTTATATCTAATTGTAATCTACCTTTTAGTGTTTTTTCTTTTTCGTAAAACTTCACTGCTTCTTCTCTAGTCATAACTTTTCTATCTATTTTTAAGTCTTTCTCTACTATTTCCTGAACTTTTTGCTTAACATTTTTTATCATTTCTTCTGTAACTTCCATGTTATCTATTTGGCAAAACATAGCATTTGAAAGCTGATAGTTTATTGTCAAATAAGCTTCTTTATATAACTCATTAAAGGCTTTGCCTATTATAAACATAAGACCTCTTGTATATATCCTCATTCCATCTTTAGAACTAATATCTACAAGTTCAAGATTTCCATTTGACTCTATTTTATAATTTAATGATTTTATTTCGTTGTTAAACCTGCACGCTATAACATTATATTTAGCCTTATCTATTTTATCTTCTAAAAGTTTGAAAACTTCAGTCCCGCTTTTTACATCTATAAACTCTTTTTCATAAACTACTTGCATTTTTTGCCTCCTTAAACATCTTTTCATTATATAGAATTTTTGCATAAAAAACAATAAAATATGTAAAAGAAAAAAGCTCACTTTATAAAGCGAGCTTTTTTTCTTTTACGAATTTACATTAAATCTGTTTTAAACATTTCTATTGCTTCTTCAAGTGTTGCATCATCATTTGGTGTAAATTGACTAATATCTATATATCCATTATTTTCACTATCGTTTATAAAGAATAAGAAATGTCCAGATCCAAATTTTCTGCTTTTAATTTCCATGCCACCAACTTTAAATGTTTTATAATCATCTTTTGTAGGGATCTCCCCAGATTCTTTTTCAATATAATATGTACATGTTTTATCATCTTTTTTAACATCTAAATCAATTTCACTACCAGAAACCTCTGTAACTGAACTAGAATCAGAAACATAAATTTTTGTTTTTGCTAAAGAATCTACAATGCGGTCACTAACGTAATAGTATTCACTAAATTCTGCATTAGTTCCGTCTACATCAAATACCTCTGTATAGTTATTATCATCATCTATCTTATAAACGTTGATATTTTTTTCGTATTTTTTAGCATATTCAATAACTTTATCTTCATCCTTTATACTACTATTAGTTAAAACCAGCGTATCAAATCCACCTTGTGCATTACTAAACAAATAGTATATTTGATAAAATCCTTCAACCGATTCGCTTTTACTAACGATACAATTATCTGTTTCGTAAATAACGGTATCCAAATCTTCTTCATCAAAATTATCAAAACTATAACTTAAATATTCAGATTGACCGTCTTTTTTTAATGATAAACTTGTGCTAGTTCTTGGCTCTGCTTTTTTATAACTCATTATAGAAAGATTATCATTTCCCGTAGAGTATCCCCATGTAAAATCACTAGCAATATCAAAATCAGTATCAATTAATACCGCATAGCGGTTACGATATAAAGAGTTCACCCCACCTGTTAAGAAAACCATTCCTTTTTTGTAACTTGCATCTTTGTTTATATAATTAATTTGCTTGTTACTACTAGCAGATTCATTTCCGCTTGTTTCTTTTTTATCTTCGCTACCACATCCTGTAATAAATAGGATTATTACTAAAGATAAAATTAAATACAATATTTTTTTCTTTGTCATAAAATTTCCTCCTTTTCATCATTGAATTCTAATATGATTTATAATTTTTGTCAAATTTTTTAAATTTAAAATGTAATAATTTTTCTGTTTTTGGATATATTGTAAATAGATTATTTTAGGAGGTACATAAGATATGAATGAGCAAAGATTAACCGAAGTTTTAAGAAACAGACATTTACATGAAGTTTATTACAACGATAGACCGGTATGGATTCAAGAGGTAAAAGGAAATGTAGCAACAATTGGATTTGTAGATGGCTCAGGAGAAAAAAATGTATTTATAGAAGATTTATACGAAGATGATTTATACCCAGATGACTAAAAAAATGGACGAGTAATACTCGTCCATTTTTATTATTTATGTATTAAAATTTTCTTTTTCTTGCAGCCTCTGATTTTTTCTTTCTCTTTACACTTGGTTTTTCATAATGTTCCCTTTTTCTAACCTCTTGTAATACACCATTTCTAGCACATTGTCTTTTAAATCTTTTTAGTGCATCTTCTATATTTCCATTAGTAACTTTTATTTCTGACATTTTTGTTCCCCCCTTCCAAGTGTTGTTTCCTACTTACTGTGGGTTTTCATTAAAATATTTTGTCCACCTCTGAAACAATTATTTCTTAAAAATTGTCTCAAAACGTAGTTATTATACATTAAACCTGTACCTTATGTCAATAGAGGATTTATATTATATCCCTACATCCTGTTTTATTCCCATTCTATTGTTGCTGGTGGCTTGCTTGTTATATCGTAAACTACACGATTTATATGTTTTACTTCGTTTACTAATCTTACAGAAATTTTTTCTAAAATATCATACGGAATTCTACTCCATGTTGCTGTCATAAAGTCTGATGTTTTTACAGATCGAAGTGCTACTGTATAATCGTAAGTACGCTCGTCTCCCATAACTCCAACGCTTTTTAGATTTGTTAATACTACAAAATATTGATTTAATTCTTTGTCTAGATTTGCAATTTTTATTTCTTCTCTAAATATTGCATCTGCATCTTTTAGTATGTTTAATTTATCGTCTGTAATATCGCCTATAATTCTAATTGCAAGTCCTGGTCCTGGGAATGGTTGCCTAAACACTAGATTCTCTGGTATTCCAAGTTCTAGTCCAGTTTTTCTAACTTCGTCTTTAAACAAATCTCTTAATGGTTCTACAATTTCTTTAAAGCTTACATGCTCTGGAAGTCCCCCAACGTTGTGATGACTTTTTATTGTCTGTCCTTTTCCAACTCCGCTTTCTATAACGTCTGGATAAATGGTTCCTTGAACTAAATAGTCCACTGTTCCAATCTTTTTAGCTTCTTCTTCAAAAACTCGTATAAATTCTTCTCCTATTATTTTTCTTTTTAATTCTGGCTCTGTAACATCTTTTAATCTACTTAAAAATCTATCTTTTACATTAACTCTAATTAAATTGATGTCGAATTGGTTTTTAAATATTTCTTCTACTTCATCGCCTTCATTTTTTCTTAAAAGCCCATGGTCTACAAATATACAAGTAAGATTTTTTCCTATTGCTTTATGTAATAACACTGCAGCAACTGAAGAATCTACCCCCCCAGATAATGCTAAAAGTGCTTTTTTATCTCCAATTTGTTCTTTTAAACCTTTTATAGTAGTTTCTATAAATGAAGACATTTTCCATTCTCCACTGCATTTGCACACATTGTATAAAAAGTTTTCTATAATTTTAACTCCGTTTTTTGTATCATTAACTTCTGGATGAAATTGAAGTCCGTAGAATTTTTTGTCTTCATTTTCCATTACAGCTACTGGGCAATCTGGTGTAACTCCTGTTATTTTAAATCCATCTGGCACTTTAGATACAAAGTCATTATGTGTCATTAAACACACATTTGTATTACTAAATCCTTTAAATAATAATGATGAATTATCTATTTTAACATCTAATGTTCCAAACTCTCTTTTAGTTCCGAGGACTAACTGTTCCACCTAAAGCATGTGCCATAAATTGAAGCCCATAACATATTCCAAGAATCGGTATCCCAAGTTCAAAAACTCTTTTATCGCATACAGGAGCATCTTTTTCGTATATACTTGCAGGTCCCCCTGTAAAAATAATTCCTTTTGGAGCAATTTCTTTAATTTTTTCTATTGGTGTGTTGTATGGTAATATTTCTGAATATACGCTACATTCCCTAACTCTTCTTGCAATTAGTTGATTATACTGTCCAAAGAAATCTAGTATTAGTATTTTTTCTTGATTTTTCAAAATTATCTCCTCCTAAAACATATTTTCCATTTTAACATGTTTTTAATTTATTGTACATATAATTTCTACATGAAGGAGCTGATTTTTTTATGAAATTAGGGCTATGTTTATCTGGCGGAGGAATAAAAGGCGCTGCACACATAGGTGTTCTTAAAGCATTTGAGGAATCAAAAATCAAAATAGATTATTTGTCCGGAACGTCTTCTGGTAGTATTGTCGCCGCTCTTTATGCGTCTGGTTATACATCACAAGGGATATATGCTATATTTAAAAAGTATTCCAATAAAATAAAATATGTGGATTTTTTAAATGTTGTTAAGGGTATATTAGGCTTACTTTTAACCAGAAAAATAGTAATAAATGGATTAACCTCTGGCAATGCAATAGAAAGACTTATAAAGAAAACCTGTAATGAAAAAGGTGTCTACAAAATAAGTGATGTAAAAATGCCACTAATAATACCTAGCGTCGATTTACACACTGGCGCATTACATATTTTTTCATCGTTAGAAAACAGAATTGCTATTTCTGATGAATATATTTATGATACAAATATTTCTATAGAAGCTGCTGTTCGTGCAAGTTGTAGTTATCCACGGAGTATTTACCCCTTATAAGTATGGCGAAATAGAATTAGTAGACGGTGGCATACGTGAAAATACACCTTGGAAAGAAACACGAAAAATGGGTGCAGATAAGGTTATAAGTGTTGTTTTTGAAAAAGAATTAGATGATACTTGTTGCGAAAATCTTATTCAAGTTGTAGAAAACTCATTAGATATAATGGGGCATGAATTGTCTGAATATGAACTTGCTGGAGCGGATTATTTAATTAAAATTAAAACCGATAATGTTTCTTTGTTAGATGTAACAAAGATTGACGAATTATATGAAGAAGGTTATAAACAAGGAAAAGTTGCTATTAAAAAACTGTTCAATTTATAGTATCTATAAATTGAACAATTTGACTAATTTAAAAATGACGAAGTGTTTTTATTTAGACTCTTTCTCCGCAATAAATTTCTTTATATATTCCAATGAGTTTATTTCATAATCGTATTCTTCTTTATTTATGTTTTTTTCTATTTCTACCCCTTTATTTTTCATTGCTTTTTTTATTATTTGTTCTGTAAACCATGGGTTTTTTACTAATACTGGTCCTAAACAGTTTGTAAATATAATATTTTTATCTTGAGCTCCTTCAAATTCTTTACCGTCATTCCCATATCCATATTTTATTTTTCCTAATGGTTTTACCTCGTTTAATTTAATGTCCATAGTTGGAATTTGAACACCAATCATTTCAAAATCGTCGACTTCAAAATAAATATCATCTCCGCAGAATTTTTCTCTTTCAATACATTCTATATCGATAATTCCTAATCCTTTAATTTCTTCCCCATTTTTTCTAGTTGTTTTATTTGCTATAATACTACCTGCTGTCCCAATTGCAAGTATTGATTTATCTTTTAAAACCTCTTTATATCTTAGTAAATCTTCCGTAATTTTGCTTATTACTTTTATTTCTCCAGATGGAAAAAGCACTAAGTCTATTTTGCTAAAATCTATATCTTCTCCATAGCTATTTATTCTATGAATTACTACATTGACATCTAACTTTTCTCCTATAATTTTAAGTGCCAAAAGATTTCCTCTATCACCATGCAAACACAAAATATCAGGATACATCCATGCTACATTTAACTCTATCATTATTTTTCCTCCTCATATTGTTTTGGCATTTCTTTTATATACTTACTTAACCTTTTATACTTTCCTGACCACGTTATTAAATAAATATTATCAATATCATATTTATTTAGTTCTTTTACAATTGCTCCATCATCATCTGTTGGTACTACTGTTATTTTTTCTTTTGGTACTCCTGCATATTTTAGTATATTAGCACTATCGTATGCTACTGCTCGAGAAGAACATATATAGCGTTCAATATTTGCATCTTTAAGCTTATCAAAACTACAATCATATGCATAAAAAGTATTTGTAAACGGCGGAAAAAACTCTGCTAATTCTTCTAGTGCTAGAACTACTATTTTGTTTGTTTTATCCGCTATAATGCTGTCTATTGTAGATTGAAATGTTTCGGGATTTTCTGTTTTTACTTTTAGATATTTTAACTCTTTGCTTCCGTATTTTATTGTACCAGTTCTTCCACCAACATTTTTAAAATTAACAAATGCTTCGGAAATATCTTCTACTCCGAGATTTTTGCACACAACAATAGCTGCCATAAAATCGTATATAAAGTGAGGTTCTGAATATGGTACTTTGTATGTTACGTTATCTACCATAAATTCATTGTTTTCATAGTTTATATTTTTTGCAGCATATTCAACATCTTCTTTTGGCTTAAATCCACAGCTTTCACATTCGTAATCTCCTACATTGTCTATGTTATAATAATTAAACTTTAATCTATTATTACATATTGGACATGGCATTGTAATGTCGTAAAAACCATCTTTTACAAAAGATTTTTCGTTTTTCTCCATTCCAAAGTAAATTACTTTTGATACAAATTGTTCAAGTGATTTTCCTCTTGGTTCTTGATTATTCACATATATTGTTAAATCTTCATGAATAATTGATTTTATTACTTGATAAATAATATCTGGCTCGGCATTTCTTTGCATTTGATCTTTTTGTATGTTTGTAATACACAAATTATTTGGTTGTAAGTGTTTGCATACTCTTACCAAACTTCGTTCATCAACTTCCAAAACCAAAAATTCTTTTTTGAATTTTCCAAAATATAAAGAGTTTTTTATAAGTGTTGTTGCAACTCCTGTAATTAAATTTGCCCCTTCAAGATTAGAGGCTACCGTTTTCCCAGACATCCTAAGCGTATGCGTTATTATATTGTTTGTTGTAGATTTTCCATTTGTTCCTGTTACAAATACCGTTTTTTCTGGGTTAATATTTTTGAATTTACCTATAAATTCGTCCCCATATAATTTACAAGCTATTTCCCCTGCAAGTTTTGTTCCTCTTGTGTTGTCAATTATATTTACTATTTCACTTATAAATTTACAAATCCATAAAACCAAATAAAACTTCATATGCTCTTCCTTTTTAGGGCACCTGCATTACAGGTTCCTCTACAAATATTTTCTAACATTCTATATTATTTATAGTTTTTTATCAAGGCATTGTGTAAAGTTATTCCGTATCTTTCGGCAATAAATATATTGACTAATTTTTTGGGCTATGTTATCATTAAATTCGTTTCAATAAGTATGTTTTGTTACATACTCCGAGACAAATTTGGATAAATTATATATTGATTTATTTGGAGATTTACCCAAGTGGTTGAAGGGGACAGTTTGCTAAACTGTTAGGGTTCGTTAAGGGCCGCGAGGGTTCAAAGCCCTCAATCTCCGCCAAAAACAGTGCTAAATAAAATTTAGCACTGTTTTTTGTAGGGGCGTATTGCATACGCCCTATCCATTAGCAAGACCTTGCCTCTCCCTATTTTATATCAATTTAAAAAATAAATACTATAGTTTAATATCGCTGCAAAAATAAGCCAAATCAAATATGGAACTAACAAGTATGCAGACACTTTAGATATCTTATAAAACTTGCATATTGTAGCAATAACTAAAACTATGAGGAATAATAACCATATAAACGCAAATAATCTCCACTCTAATCTAAAGAAGAATAATGTCCATAGAGAATTTACAATCAGCTGCGCAATATACAAAGATAAAGACATTGTTTTATAGTTTGTATCCGACTGATATACCATATATGAAGCTAGCCCCATTAAAACATATAGTATAGTCCATACGATTGGAAACACTATACTTGGAGGAGAAAACCATGGCTTATTTAAGTAGGTATAATTATTCATATCTCCGCCTAATATACTACCTAAAAAACCGAATAACAAAGCAACTATAATGCTAACTAAAATACCTTTCCAATGCTTTTTTAACATAAAAAAACTCCTAACATATAAATACTTTAAAATAGTATATGTATATTTCATTTGTTTATTCTGAATGGCTATAAAACAATGAATAGTTCGAGGTTTCAATTTGAAACCTCAAGTTTAGAAGGCAACAATTTTTATTATGGAAGACGAATAAAACTCTTTAAGGTGTAAAAATTTCACCTTAAAGAAAAAGGAATAGAGTAATTTCTACTCTATTCCTTTTAAATTTTGTTGTTAAATTTATTCTATCTCTTACTAAATAAAAATAGCACCAACTCCAGTGTTTGTATGCATTTCTGATTATTGGTTGTATATTTTTTTACTGCTATGAACAATTATTAATAGCGATTTTTAGCTTTATGTGATCTCAAATGGCCTATATTAATACTTATTTTTTAAATGTTTTTGTATATAAACCCAGCCATGTATGATATAATATTAAGGTAGATTAATTTTAGAAACTTATAAGTTTTATTAGGAGTTTGTATTATGAGTGATCAAGAAATCGAGAGAAAAATAAACAAAATAAATGCAAATATGTCTTTAGAAGGTATGCCTCTTACCGAAGAATTAAAAAGCACTTTACGCAACTGCTTTAATGGTAAATCTTCCTTCGAAAAAGAAATATTAAAATTAAAAAAGGAATGTAAAGAAGTATATGGATAATAAATATAAATATTCTTTTGAAAAAACATCTAATTATTGTTATGCAAATTCTGATGTTTTAATAAATAAATTAAATATAAAAATTGAAGAAGAATTGTTTTTGAAAGAAAGACAATTCGTAGCATATCGTTCTGGAGAAATAGAAAAATCGCCAATTACAGGAGATTTCGATTTTGAACACTTAAAGCAAATACACAAACACTTATTTCAAGATGTTTATAATTGGGCGGGAGAGATTAGAACTTGTAATATTGCTAAAACAGACTTATTTTGTCTAGCACAACATATTGAAAGTTACGGAGCAGATATTTTTGCTAAACTAAAAAAGCAAAATTATTTTTTAGAAAAATCTTATAGCGACAAAATTTATTCTTTAGTAGAACTATTATCAGAT
>JAISHG010000049.1 GCA_031262685.1 Lachnospiraceae bacterium
ACAGTAACATTTAAAGGTGAAATAGGTGGAGACTTATTTGTTATTGCAGAAAAATTAAACTTAGAAAGTGGAGCTATATACGGAAATTTATTTGCAATGGCAGGAGAAGTAACAATAAACAATCAAATGTATGATGCGTACATTTCAGCAGACAAAGTAGTAATGAACTATGATGGTTATATATATAGAGATTTAAGAGCAACAACTTCTGAAATAGAACTTAATGGGGTAGTTAGAAGAAATGCTTTTATAGATGCAAATACAGTAACCTTAAATGCAGATTGTATAATACAAGGAAACTTAAACTATACAGCTAAAGAAGAATTAAAACTTCCAGAAGGTGTAGACGATATAACAACACTTGTATATCAAAATGTAAACTTTGAGAAAAATAATAAAAATGTATACTCAAAAGATATAAGTAAAACAGTTACAAGTTTAATAAACAAAACAAAATTAGATAAAGATGCTGAAGCAGAAGATTTAAAAAATTTGATAGTTGGAACAGTGTTTGACGGGCTTGGAATAAATACAAACATAGATAAATATTCTTCAAAAACAGTTACATTACCCAAAGTGGTATTCTATGGCTTGATAGCTGCAGTAGTGCTTTTAGCAGTTTGTGTATTAGTTTTAGTATTAACAAAAAAGAAATCTCAAAATACTGAAAAGCCAAAAAAGGTAAAAGAAGAAAAAGTTAAAGAAAAAGTTAAAGAAGAAAGCCCTATAAAAGAAGAGCCAAAAGCAAAAGACGAAAACAACGACCAAGAAAAATAAGAAGAACGTTAATTATATGTAGAGGCAAATGTTGTTTGTAGGGGCGTATTGCATACGCCCTTGCCGTTAGGATAACCGACTCGCGCCCAAAATAGAATAACAATAAAAAATCTTAAAGCCTTGTGTTTTAAGATTTTTTTTTATATAATACAATTTGTAAAATTAAGAAAGGAAGATTTAAAATGACGTTTATAGAAGGAATAAAAGAAAAAGCAAAATCAAACTTAAAAACAATTGTACTTCCAGAGGCAAATGACATTAGAGTCCTTGAGGCAGCAGCTATAGTGGAAGAAGAAGGATTCGCCAAAATAGTTTTAGTTGGAGAAGAAGAAAAAATAAAAGAATTAGCAAAAGAAAATAACATAAATATTTCTTCAGCAAAAATAATTAACCCAGCAAAATCTGAGAAATACGAAGAGTATTCAAACTCATTATTTGAAATAAGAAAAAGTAAGGGAATGACAGAAGAAGATGCAAAGAAGCTTATGTTAGATCCTGTATATTATGGAATGATGATGGTTAAATTAGAAGAAGCAGATGGATTAGTTTCAGGAGCGCTTCATTCTACAGCAGATACTTTAAGACCAGCGCTGCAAATAATAAAAACAGAGCCAGGAACAAAACTTGTATCAGCATTCTTTTTAATGTGTGTACCAGACTGTGAATATGGAGAAAATGGGACACTACTATTTGCAGACTGTGGACTAAATGTAAACCCAACAGCAGAAGAAATGTCTGAGATTGCAATTTCTTCAGCAAAAAGTTTTGAGAAATTTGTAGGTAAAGAATCTAAAGTTGCAATGTTATCTTTTTCAACATACGGTAGTGCAAAAGGTGAATTAGTAGATAAAGTAGTAGAGGCAACAAAACTTGCTAGGGAAAAAGCTCCAAGTTTAAAATTAGACGGAGAAATGCAATTAGATGCGGCACTAATACCAGAAGTTGCAGAATTAAAAGCAAAAGGAAGCGAAGTAGCAGGGCATGCAAATACTTTAATATTCCCAGATTTACAATCTGGAAATATTGGATATAAATTAGTTCACAGATTTGCAAAAGCAACTGCATATGGACCAATATGCCAAGGTGTAGCAAAACCAGTAAACGATTTATCAAGAGGATGCAACGTAGAAGATATAGTTGGAGTTGTTGCAATAACAGCACTTCAAGCACAGGGATAGAATTGATGGGTGTACTTGTAGGGGCGGGGTTGGTAAGGAATACCTCTTGTGTGACCCAACTCCGCCCTATATGAGAAACAATAAAATGAAAGGAAGAAATAAAATGAAAATATTAGTATTAAATTGCGGAAGTTCATCATTCAAATATCAATTAATAAACATGGAAAACGATGAAGTAATGGCAAAAGGAAATTACGAAAGAATAGCAATAGGAGAATCATTTTTAACACATACAGTAAACGGAGAAAAACATAAATTTACACATCCAGTAAATTCTCATAAAGAAGCTATTGCATTTGTTATGACTCAACTTACAAACTCTGAATATGGAGTAATAGAAAGCTTAGACGAAATATCTGCAATAGGACATAGAGTAGTTCATGGAGGAGAAAAATTCACATCATCAGTAATTGTTAACGATGAAGTAATAGCTGGAATAGAAGATGCAATAAAATTTGCACCACTTCACAATCCAGCAGCATTGCAAGGAATAAACGCATGTATTGCTGAACTTCCAGGAAAGAAAAACGTAACAGTATTCGATACTGCATTCCATCAAACAATGCCAAAAGAACACTATATATACCCAATTCCATACGAATACTACGAAAAATATGGGATTCGTAAATATGGTGCACATGGAACATCACACAAATACGTATCACAAAGAATAGCACACCTTTTAAATAAGAATGTAGAGGACTTAAAAATAGTAAATTGTCATATTGGACAAGGTGCAAGCATATGTGCAATTCAAGGTGGAAAATGCGTAGATACAAGTATGGGACTTACTCCACTTGGTGGAATACCAATGGGAACAAGGTCTGGAGACTTAGACCCATCTGTTGTAACATATATAATGAAACAAGAGAATTTATCAGCAGAAGAAGTAGAAAACTTGCTAAACAAAAAATCTGGAATATTAGGAATGTCAATGATATCAGCAGACAACAGAGACATAGATAGTGCAGCAGCAGAAGGAAACGAGCAAGCACAGCTAGCACTAAAAATATATTCATACCTAATAGCACAATATATAGGAAGATACGCAGTTACAATGAATGGTGTAGACGTAATAACATTTACAGCAGGAGTTGGAGAAAACGGACCAGAAACAAGAGAAATGATATGTGAATATTTAGGATTCTTAGGAGTAGATTTAGATAAAGAAGTAAACAATGTAAAATCAAAAGAATTAGAAATATCTAAAAAAGACTCAAAAGTAAAAGTATGGATAGTTCCAACAAACGAAGAACTAATGATAGCAAGAGAAACAATGGAACTAACAAAATAGAGTTTGGAAGTAAAAACAATGAAATGTGGCACTAGCCACTTAAGCGTGTCGGATAATACTTTTCGAGCAGCGAGGAGAAAAGTTTTCATCCGACTAAAGCTAGAAGTGGCGGATGTTAAGGTGTGTTGTAGATTAGTATAGTTTAATTCAGAAAGGGGATAAACAAATGGGTTTAGAACTTAAAAACGTATCAAAATCATATTCCGGCAAAAAAGTAGTAGACAACTTAAACTTTTCCATAGAAAAGCCAGGCGTATTCGGTTTGCTAGGCTCTAACGGAGCAGGAAAAACAACAACAATACGAATGATGCTTGGAATAATAAACAAAGACGAAGGAGAAATTTCGTGGAATGGAAAGCCAGTAAAACGTGAAAACGTAAACTTTGGATATTTACCAGAAGAAAGAGGCATATATCCAAAAACACTACTATTTGACCAATTTATGTACTTTGCAAGACTAAAAGGAATGAAAAAAGATAAAGCAAAAGTGGAAATAGAGTATTGGGCAAAAAAACTAGGATTAGAAGAGTATTTGCACAAACCAGCAGAGCAGTTATCTAAAGGAAATCAACAAAAAGTTCAACTTATATTGGCAATATTACATAAGCCAGACTTATTAGTTCTAGACGAACCATTTAGTGGATTAGACCCAGTAAATACTCAAATAATAAAGGGCATTATAGAAGAGCTTATATCAAATAACACATACATAGTTATGTCTAGCCATCAGATGCCGGTTGTAGAAGAGTATTGTAGAGACATATTACTTCTAAACAAAGGAAAAACATTACTTCAAGGGAATTTAGAGCAAATAAAAAATAATTATGGAAGTAAAAACATACTTATAGAAACAGCCGATGATATATCAAAAATAATTGCGAAAGAAAAAATTATAGAGCAAAAAGTAAATAGCTACGAAATCGCAGTATCATCAGAAGAAATGCCTAAACAGTTTTTAAAAACATTGGTAGATAACAATGTAAATGTAAAAAAATTCGAAATAAAAACACCGTCATTACATCAAATTTTCATAGATAAGGTTGGTGAATAAAATGAGAAATTTACTTACAATAGTTGGTTTTACAATAAAACAAGCTGTTACAAAAAAATCTTTTATAATAATAAATATAATAATGATAGCAGTTATTTTATTAGTTTGTAATATCCCTAATATAATAAATGTATTTGATTCTGAAAATGG
>JAISHG010000113.1 GCA_031262685.1 Lachnospiraceae bacterium
CTCGTCGGGATTTTCTTTTTGTAATTGTTTTTGTACTATTCCTATTCTTGTTTTTTTATATTCATCTTCCTGCGTTTCTTTGTAGTCGTCTATAATACTATTTAATGTCTCTTTATCAACTATTTGAATTTCATTTAATTGATTTTTTGTTTCATTTAATTCTAGATTAGACTCAAAAATATCTTCTACTTTTTCTTTTACCTCATCTATATATGTTTTTTGTGTAGTAAGTTCTTGTAATTTCTTTTCTTCTTGCACTTTAATATTTTTAGCCTGAATTTCTTGCTTTTCCTGCTCTTGCTCTAGATCCCTAATATACCTTTTAATTTGTTTTTCAACATCTACCTCATCCATAGAAAGTTCTTGTGCAATTTTTTTGTAAGTAGTTTTGCCTGATTTTAGTTCATTTGCATATCTTCGTTTTTCGGTTGTAGTTAGTAATCTCATAAAAATTCCTCCTATTTCTACATTACTTAATACTTTCCACTATACGTCCATTATTATAGGTAATATCATTGGATTTCTCTTGGTTTTTACATATATATAATCTCTTAATCCCTCTTTTAAACTTGATTTTATTGTTGCCCAATCTGTTATGTTTTTTTCTACACATTTTTGTATTTCATCACGCACAACTCGTTTTACTTCATCCATTAAGTTTTCAGATTCTCGTACATATACAAATCCTCTAGAAATAACGTCTGGTCCCGAAATAACTTCTCCTGCAGAATCCATTGTTAATACTATAATTATTAAACCATCTTGTGACAAGTGTTGTCTATCCCTTAAAACTATGCTTCCTACGTCTCCTACTCCTAAACCGTCTACCATGATTTTTCCAAATGGAACTGTTCCAGTAAGTTTAGCTGAACTTTCGCCTATTTCCAATATTCTACCATTTGTTAATATAAAATTATTCTCATTAGCTACTCCCATTTTTTTAGCAGTTTCAACATGAGCCAAAAGCTGTCTGTACTCTCCGTGAACTGGTATAAAATATTTTGGTTTTACTAAAGCTAACAATAATTTTTGTTCTTCTTGGCAAGCATGCCCTGAAACGTGTATATCTGCTAATGAACTATAAACCACGTCTGCTCCTAGCATCATTAAATCATCTATAACTTTTGAAACAAACTTTTCGTTTCCTGGTATTGGTGTTGCAGAAATTATAACTAAATCGTTTGGTGTTATTGCAACTTTTTTGTGGTCTCCTGTTGCCATTCTTGTTAATGCAGACATTGCTTCTCCTTGGCTACCTGTAGTTATAATAACAAGTTTTTCATCTGGGTAAGACCTTATCATATCTATATCTATAAATAAATTTTCTGGTGCATGAATATATCCTAATTTTGCAGCCGTTTGTATCATGTTTACCATGCTTCTACCGCATACTGCAATTTTTCTGTTATTTTTTATTGATGCGTTTACAATTTGTTGTACTCTATGAACGTTTGATGAGAATGTTGCTACTACTATTCTTTTTGTACAATTTAAGAATAGTTTATCAAACACTTCTCCTACTGAACTTTCTGACATTGTAAAACCTTTTCTTTCTGCATTTGTACTGTCAGACATAAGTGCTAATACACCCTTATTTCCAAGTTCTGCAATTCTACCTAAGTCAATTTTCTGGTCGTCTATTGGTGTATAATCGATTTTAAAATCTCCTGAATGCATTATAATTCCTATTGGAGTTGTAATTGCTAGCATTACAGCATCTGGGATACTGTGAGAACTTCTTATAAACTCTACTTTCATACTTCCGAAAGATGTAGTTTCTCCTGGCACAACAGTGTGAAGTTTAGTTTTTCTTAATAATTTGTGTTCTTCTAATTTATTTTCTATTAACCCTACTGTTAATTTTGTAGCATAAATTGGTACATCGATTTGTTTTAAGAAATATGGTATTGCTCCAATATGGTCTTCGTGTCCATGAGTTATAACCATTCCTCTTATTTTTTCCTTATTTTTCTCTAAATACGTTATATCAGGTATAACAATATCTATTCCTAGCATATTATCCTCTGGGAACGCCATACCGCAATCTACAACAATTATATCATTTTCATATTCAAAAACTGTTATGTTTTTTCCTATTTCTAAAATTCCACCTAATGGAATAATTTTTAGTTTATTCTTTTTAAATCTTACATCCAGCGTTTTTGCTAATTCTTCTGTTGTTTTAGGTATTTTTTGTACATTTTGATTTCTTTGGTTATATGGCTTTTTGTATGGTTTTTTATTAGTGGTTTGATTTTTTTCTTGCAAACCTTCCTTTTTTTCTGCAAATTCCGGTTTAGAATCTACTTTTGTATTTTTATCTTGCCCTTCCCTTTTTTTAGGTTGAACAGCTGAACTCCTATTCTTGTTTACAGATGTATTTCTATAATCTTTGTTATATGTTCTTCGTGTTTGCTGAGTACTAACTCCATTTTGCTCTGGTCTTATGTTTTCCATTAAATTTTCTCTCCTTCTTTTCCTATGTATAAAGTTCTTGATAATATGATTTATAAAAATAGCAGAAAAATATAATATTTAACAATTAATTAAATACTATACTAATAGAATTTGTAACTTATAATACTTTACAAACACAAATACTTATTAATACATTTTAGATAATTTTAATCTCATTCTTTTGTAGTCCGAACGTTTATATTATTTTTCTAAATCATATGTTTTTATACATAAATCTCTTCTTTACCCAATTTTTAGGGTAACACATGTGTAGATTATATACTAAAGATATCTTCTTTGTCAAGAAAATTGCAAAATGGGATAAGGATTCGGGCAGAGCCTGGGTCGCACAAGAGGTCAGGGCGTATGCTAATCACGCCCCTACAATACATTTATCAATTTGTTCAAATATAAAGAATATATATATACCGCAGCCACCTCTCGCTTTAAGGCTTCTTTTAGTGCCTTTTTATATAAATCTAATTGAACTTTATATTTTTCTATTAGTTCTAATTCATTTTGCACTCTATCTGTTTTGTAATCTACCAAAACTACTTTCCCATCATTTGTTATATAGTATAAATCTATTATTCCCTGCACTAACACAGTATCTTCTAATTTAGTTTCGTAAATTTCGTTCGCCGGTATATTGATATAGAATGGTTCTTCTTTGTATATTTGTTTTGAATTTCTAATTTCTTCTGCCAAATCAGAATCTACAAATTTCTTTATAGGCTCTAAATCTATTGCATCAGCTTCTTTGCTACTAATTATTTTATTTCTCGTTAGTTCAATTTTTAAATTTTCTAATTCTTGGTCTGCATACTTTTTCCTTAAATCCATTTTTTGCATAAACAGATGCACAAGTGTTCCTTTTTCTGCAGAAGTAATTTCCAAATTATCATTTAAAAATTGAGGTTTCATTTTTATTTCGGAAATGTTTTCTTCATTATTTAAATTTTTAACTTTACTAACAGATGTTTTTCCTTCTATTTTCGAAAGTTCACTATACTTATACTTCCATAGGAGTTTTTCACTCAGATATTCTACTTCTACTTTTTCGGTCGAGTTATCATATGGAGAAACTAACACATGCTCCTTTTCTTCTTCGTTTTTTAGTACATCATCTGCGTTTATTACATTGGTTTGTATAATACCATCCATGCTATTCTTGTTAAAAGCCCTTACTGCCTTAAACCAATCTAAGTAGGATTTAGATTTTCGTAAGATTGATATTGGAACTTGATTAAAATCAGTATTTGATGTTTCTACATCTTCATTTATACACATCTCATCTGCCTCTTTAGTAGTACCTGTTATTATAAGTTTTTCCTTTGCTCTTGTTAAAGCAACATATAAAATTCTCATTTCTTCTGAAATAATTTCAGATTTGATTTTTTGTTTTATAGCCTCTTTGGCAGGTGTAACAAAATGTATCTTTCTATCATAGTCTATATATTCTGGTCCTAATCCTAACTCCGGATGGAACAACAAATTTTCATTCAATTCTTGGAAATTCATTTGTTTCCCTGCTCCGCATAAAAACACAATAGGAAATTCCAATCCTTTACTCTTGTGTATACTCATTATTCTAATAACATCGTCATTTTCTCCAATTATTTTTGCAGAAGACAAATCCCCATTACTAATTTTTAATTTTTCTATATAGTTAATAAAATTAAACAAACCTTTAAAACTAGCTTTCCCATAATCTTTGGCACGTTGAAATAACATTTTTAAATTTGCAATTCTTAATTCTCCATTATTCATTAATTGAACATAGTTATAGTACCCTGTATCTTCGTAAATTTTCCAAATTAATTCGTCTAAAGGCAAATGTTCTTCCTCTCTTTTAAACGAATCTAAAAGAAGTACGAATGAAACTATTTTTCTTCTTACACTTTCAGAAATTTTTTCACTATTCTTTGCAATTTTTAGCGCAGCATAAAATGATTTTGACTTCCTTAATAATCTAATTTCTACAAGTTCATCGTCTGTAAACCCTCCTATAACAGACCTTAAAACTGTTACTAGTGGTATATCATTATCTGGATTATCAATTATTTTAAGTAAACTTATCATTGTTTGGATTTCTACAGACTCTAAATATTCTGCAGTAGAATCAGAATATACTGGTAAAGACTCATTTTGAAGTTCTCTTTCTATTACAGGTGCAAGGGTAGATGTTGCTCTTAACAAAATTACAACATCTTTATATTTTAGTTCTCTATAACCAATTTTTTTATCATAAACATAAATGTTATTTTTAAACAATTCTTTTATACGCCTAGTCACGAATTTCGCTTCTACTTCTGATTTGTCTAATACTATGGTCTCATCTGATGATTGCAATGTTATTATATTTAGTTCGGATTTTGCTGCTACTTTAACCTGCGATGTTTCTGTATAATCTGCACCTGGATTTAAGTATTCCTCCGTTGTATAATCTATATCTCCTAGTTTTTTTGACATTATTGAATTGAATACTAAATTGGTTATATCTAATATGTTTTTTCTACTTCTAAAATTTTCAAAAAGCTTAATTTTTGTATTTTCATTATTATCTTCATCAGTTATTTCTTTGTATGTAAAGTACTTGTCTAAAAACAGCTCTGGCATGGCTTGCCTAAATTTGTAAATACTTTGTTTTACATCTCCAACCATAAAAATATTTTTTCCATTTGAAACAGATTTTAAAATGTATTCTTGCACCAAGTTACTGTCTTGGTATTCGTCTATAGCTATTTCCGTGAACTTACTTTGCATAATTTGTGCTACATCCGATGGTATATAGTTACCCAATTCATCTTTACAAAGCAAAATTTCTAAAGCCTTGTGTTCTATATCATTAAAATCTAATATGTTCTTCTCTCTTTTCTTTTTTTCATACGCACCACTAAATTCAAATATTATTTCACCTACTATTTTTAAAATATCATACATAGACTTAGTATTTTGAATGGCTGCTTTAGAGTCATATGAAATACTTTTAGTTATTTCCTTTATAATATCTTTTACTTCATCACGAACCATTTTTGCTTCATCTTTTAAATTCGAAACTACTTTAGCATCGCCTTTCCACTTACTAAAAGAAAGATTTTGCAGATCAGTATATAATTTATCCCAGTTTATAGAAGAAGTTTTTAAACTCTCTATAAGATCTATATCTTCTGAAATTATCCCAAAACATCCAGATAGCTCGGGTTGTAATGACAGTTTTTTTTGAATTTTTTTTAGCTTACTTATAGCTGTTTCTAATTGTTCTTTAGCTAACTCTAAAATCAGTTTTCCCCATGATGTATCTGAAAATTCAATATTTTCGTTAATACAAAATGCTTCTATCATTTCTGTTAATGCTTCATTGGGAAATGGCATACTTTGCAATTTTTCGTATAATGTTATTATAATTTCTTTTAATTTTTCATCGCCTCTGTAACTTGCATATGTATCAATGAGTTTTAGAAAGTTAGAATCATTTTTTTCATATAACTCATCAAATAAATCTTCTAGAACTGCTTGCTTAATTAATTCTATTTCTGTTGTCTCTGCTATTTTAAAATTACATGAAATATCAGTTTTATAAAAATATTCTCTTATTATTTGCAAACAAAATGAATGGATAGTGCATATACTTGCCTTATTTAAAAGCGTAATTTGCTTTTGCAAATTACGATTATTAGGCTCTATCTCTATTCGTTTGTATATTGCTTCTAATACTCTTTCCTTCATTTCAGATGCCGCCGCATTAGTAAAAGTAACTACTAATAATTTGTCTATATCTATCTGAGTTGTTACTATTTTTTGTATGATTCTTTCTACTAAAACTGCAGTTTTACCACTACCTGCAGCAGCAGCTACAAGAATGTTAGAACCGTTTTTCTGGGTTGCCTGCAATTGCTCTTTAGTCCATTTTATATCCATATTTACTCCTATTAGTTTAGTGTACTATTTATAATACTTTCAAGCTTGGCTACTTCTTCGTTATCCTTTATTCTAAAATACAAATGAAGACCTGTTAATTTGTTCATTCCGTTATTAAACACAATTTCTTGATTTAAATCTATAGAAAAATGATTTACTATTTTATTATTAAAAATTCCACCTTTTCTTGAAAGTTTCTCAAATTTAGCTATATCTTGAGGTATATTTACTATCCAAATTCCGACTCTTATTATCTACAACAATTCTTTTGTTTGTTAATGTAAAATATGGGTCCATTCCTAGTAATAGATCTTTTTCTGTTCCAAACATGTTTAGTTTTATTGTAAATACTACTTTTTCATCTTCTTCTAATTTCACTTTATACTTGTTTTCAACTTCTGGTAATGTATCTAAATATTCTCTACTCATACAAACTACCACCTTTCTACAATAAAATTATGTTATATTATTTGCTTAATAAAGTCAATGAATTTGCTATCGTAAAAAAAGAATCGTTATTAGAACGATTCTTTTTTAGGAGTTTACCAGGATCTATCTGTTTCATAACAGTCATCTAATGATAAAACGCTAATCCTCTTCTGAAATGTTTCTTCAAAGGTTTTAATGTTTCTACCATCTCTACCTACTACTATGGCAGCCCATGCTTTAGGTACTTTTACCTTTGTGATAGAATAATCGAGTGAAGATCTCTTTACTATAAAGTAAGGTAAAGATTCTACACTCTTGCCGTCCCTTAAGCGCTGGATGCAATAAGTTTTTAACAGTATTTTCATTAGCTTAGATGAAATTACTGTTTTTACACAGTAGCACTTGTCATCCAATGTATTGGTCTCAAACAATTCGTCAAACCGAGCAGCTTCTTCTGTCAATTTGTTGAAATCGCTCGCCATTTTCTGACTACTCATGGTAATGTAACCTCCTAAATAAAATTTTTGCACAACAATAATATCATGAATTATGTAAAATAGCAAGAGCGATCATTTTCTACATGTTTTTAGTCGACTTTTCGCTTGCCTATCCTACTAGAGGTGTTCCACAATACTCACATTCATGTACATCATCTGTTTTTACTACATTATTAGCCCCACATCCCGGGCAACGTATAGTTCTTATTTTAGTTGTTGCATTTACTGGTGCAGCTTGTGTTACCTTTTGATCTTTAAATATTATTCTTCTTTCATTTAAGTCTAACTCTATTTTAGGCAAATACCCTAAAAGTATCATCTGCTTTAAATCTTCTACAACAACTTCATATTTTTGTGTTGTTATATTTGCTATATAGTCTATACTTGTTTGTTTTTCGTTTATTATAAGTGTTATATAATTCATATATTTTTTTGCTACTTTATCCATTTTCTTGGATTTTTTTAGTAGTAATATTCCGCCTACTAAAAATGCTAACATTATAAGAAGACTAGTTGCCGTATCATCTGCGCCACTCTCTATGCTTCCAATTAAACCAAATCCTGCAATTATAATTAGTATCCATGCTGTAATTTTTAATCTCTTTGTCTTTCCACTCATAATAACAGATTTATCTGATGATATTTTTCTAAAAAGTAAATATAAACCTACTGGCCAAAACACTATAAGGCAAAGAAATATCCAGCCCCAACTTATTCCTTTATTGTCCATTAAAACCCACCTCTTTTAGGTGTATTATATTCACCGTTTGATAAATTTTGTGCAGTTTTTGTATTATTGTCTTTTATATGTTCATTTGTTCCTTTTAGCATTACTACAAGAACTATAAAAATTATATTTATAATAATTTGCAAGAATATAAATCCATTTAAATTTGTTTCAAAAGCTCCTACGAAAAACATAGTTAATATAACTATCACTTCATAAATAGCACTAAGTGACATTACTGCTGAATTATATGTTATATTGTTACTTTCAGATTTCTTTATTGTGACAGTTAATGTAACTACCATAGAAAGAAGTAACGAAAACACTAATGAGCCAAATGCCCATAGATTGATATCTGTTTGCTCAATTTCTAATAAGAAAAATCCTGCAACTACAATTAAAATTACTGCCATATATGCTATAACAGGCATACTAATTTTTCTACTCATTATTTTTGTCCTCCTTTACTTTTTTACCACATTGTGGGCAAAACTTAAGACTATCGTTAATTTCTGCACCACATTCACATTTTTTTACTAAAGATTCACCACAATTAGAGCAATATTTTAGACCTTCTTTTATGGCTTCTCCGCATTTAGGACATACTTTAATTAGTACATTTCCACAGCTTCCGCAGAATTTTGTTCCAACATTGTTATGTCCTCCACATTTAGCACATACCACATCATTTTCTAATTGCGTTGTATCTTTTCCGCAATGTGGGCAAAATTTAGCTGTTATTTCAACATTTTTATGGCATGCTGGGCACTGTTTTTGTTCTCCTGTTGACATGTTTTTAGTTATACCTTCCATAGCTCCACCAAAAGTTCCACCAACACCTAATCCCATGCCAAGTCCTATACCTGCTCCCATTAGTGGTGCAGCAGCTGAACCTTCATTTTTTGCTGCTCCTTCTAATGTGTTGAAAGAACGCTCTTCTCTATAATTGTATCCCACAATATCCATTTCTGCTTTTTTAGCTAATGCATCTTTTAGTTTTTGAACTGCACTATCTTCTTCTGGAACACTAATATCGTTTACGAAGAAATTAACAAGTTCTATTCCAAACTCTGCAAATGTAGGTTTTATAGTTTCTTTTAAACTTTCTGAAATTTCATTTATATATGCGTTTATTTCTAAAACTGATATCTTTTTATTTATTAGGTAACTTGCAATATCATCTTTTACTTTTGTAAGATATAGTCCTCGAAAATATTTTAGTATATCGTCTGAGGTAAAAGATGCTAAAGTTCCAACTAAACTTTGAATAAATTTCTTTGAATCTGCTATTTTTATGCCAAATTGTCCAAAAGCTCGAACCGGAATAAATACCTGGTATTTAGGGTCTTGTAATTGTATAGGTGTTGCTGTTCCCCATTTTATAGCAAGTGAATTTATTTTATTTATGTACCACACTTCTGCACTAAATGGTGAACGTCCACCAAATGGTATGTTTACAATTTTATTTAAAAATGGAATATTTGCTGTATCTAATGTATGTCTACCTGGTCCAAATAAATCTAAAGATTGTCCTCCTTTAAACAAAATTGCTTCTTGTGTTTCGTTTACAATAAGTTGCGTCCATGTACCAAGCTCAGTGTTTGGATATTTCCATGCAAACACATCTGGCACACTATCGTATTTAATTACTTCTACTACTGCCATATAATTCTCCTTTCACATATTCTTTTTATATATTTCTTAACTGCTTTATACTGACTATTGTACGACTTTGATTATAAGAAATTATTGAATTTAAGTCAAGTATTTAGACATAAATGCGTTGTAAATTTCTACATATTTTTCATGCTTAATCCAAATTACACAAATATATCTTTATCAACAGGCATTACTTTTAATGTATAGCCCATAGGTATTAGTATTTTTAAAGTCGTATCGATTCTAGGAGAATTTTTGCTTTTTTCAAGCCTCGCAATTACAGACTGTTTTAAACCAGTTTTTCTACTCAATTCCTCTTGAGTCATATTACTATTTTTTCTTACTGCTACAATCGCTTGTATAATTTCTTTTTCTAGACGTATTTCTATTTCTTGTTCTAATGTAATATTTAATTTTTTCCTCACATCTTCCCATTTTTCTGCTGGCTCAATATTCTTAGATTTCATTTTCATTCTTCCTCTCTATATAATCTTTAAAATTGTTTTTTGCTATGTCTAATTCGCTTTTAGGTGTTTTTTGAGTATCTTTCATAAATATATGTAATAGTATAAATTTATTATCTTTATAATATGCAAATAGAATTCTATCTCTAATTGATCTTAGTTCCCATATATCTCCATCTATATGCTTAATCATTGGCTCTCCTAATGCAAAACCATATATTTTTAATGAATCTATATATGAAACAATTTTATTAAATTTAATTCTATTGTTTTTGCTTTTATTTTTCTGTAATTCTAAAAGATAATTTTTAATCTCATTAGTTCCCCTTCTGTTTATATAGAATTCTACTTCGTACATATATTATTTGACCTCTTTCTTATTGTATTCAAATTATATCAAATTTGCTATAATTTTTCAACTATTTTTTTATTTGACGTTTTTGTAATGATTTGTTTGGAAGATGTATATAGATTTATATATTTAGAATAAAAATTACCATTATTATATATTTAATGGCATATACTGTCAACAATAAATCTGCTTTTAATTATAGTAAATTCGCCATATTTAGCAAATGGTTCGCAATGCTCACCACTACATTTGCATACAATTGAGTTATCATTTTATAGCTAAAAAAGCCAACCTTTACGGTTGGTTTTATAATTTTTAATTTTGGTGGAGATGACGAGAGTCGAACTCGTGTCCAATATTTCTTCCATATTAACTTCTACAAGTTTAGTTTATTGTTAAATTTCCCTTTAAATTAAGTTAACAAACAAACTTAAAATATCGGTAGCCTTATAATACCCACTGCTTCTAAGGCAAAAAGCAGTTTTGTTTCTCACTAATTTGTCGCCTTACTATAATAGTGAGGTCTTATAATAAGACGTCGCTGCAATTAGGCAGCGTATGCTAATTCTTGTTTATCAGCGTTTAAATTTTTTTCTGCATTTTTTAGATGGCCAAGCAGAGTCCATCACTTGCTATCAATATTTCTAAAATACCGTCGAAGCCAATACATCCCCATGTAAGTATAATAATAACACATATTAACTATATTTGGCAATGACTAAATATTGACATTGAAATTTTTACATTGTATAATACATTTCGTTCCAAATATTTTTTAGGGGTATAGTGTTAATGGTAGCACATCGGTCTCCAAAACCGCCTGTGAGGGTTCAAATCCTTCTACCCCTGCCAAAAATCAACTCCTGTCTAAAATTGATAGGAGTTGTAATATTATTAAATAGATTTGTTTTAATCAAACTGTACTATTTCTGTCGAAAGAAAGAGGTTGATATTATGCAGAATGAAGCAATTACAAGTTATGATGTTATTATAGTTGGCGCAGGTATTGCTGGCATTTCTTCAGCTATTCATCTGAAAAAATTAAACAAAAATTTAAAAGTGCTAGTCATTGAAAAAGCACAATTCCCCCGCGCCAAGCTATGTGCTGGCTACTTAACTAAGAAAAGTACCATCTTACTAGACGAATTAGGTCTCGATACTAAAACTATTAAGTATGAATTAGTTAAAGGTTTAACCGTTTATTATAAACATAAAAAAAGATTTAGTTTATCAAATCATGGTTTATACTGCCAAGAATTAGTTAATCGTAGTGTTCTCGATAATGAATTATTTAATGTGTTAAAAAAAGAAGATGTAACGATATTAGAAAATTCAACTATTGACGCTTTAGATGAAAATAAAAATCAAATAATTATCAATAAAAATATCTTTAACTACAATAACTTGATTTTTGCAGATGGAGAATTAGGATATAGTTCAAAATTTAACAAAAAACAAAAACGTTACTTTGCTATGCAAGAAAATATAATGATACCAACAAAAGCACAAATAAATATGTATTTTAATATAGCTAAAAAAGGTTATGCATGGTATTCAAGCAGTGGCAATTATATCAATATAGGTTTTTGCGATATCTATAACCCTAAAACTGATTATACAAAGCTGTTTAATGATTTCAAAAGTAACCTTGGAATTGAAGAACAAGGAAATTTAAAAGGTTTTTTTGTTCCATATGGTATAAAAAAGAATAAGATTATTAACAACAATATTTATTTAACAGGTGATGCTGCAGGATTAGTAGATCCCCTTACTCTTGCAGGTATCTCTTATGCTATTTTATCTGGTAAGTTCGTTGCGAAATCAATTGTTAGCAATAGTAAAAAAGCTTATTTTGAGTATTTAAACAAAACAAACTTTAAATTTTCAATTCTTAAAATAATGCACAAACTGCTTTATAATAAATTCTTTTTATTCCTTATTATAAGGGTTGCCGGTCGTCTTTGCGGTAATTTATTTGTTTACATATTAGATAAATTTATTTTAAATAAAAAAGATAGTTTTCATGAATAGAAAACTATCTTCTCTTTTATTTATTGCTTATATGTATATTACCGATTTCGGCTTTCATTTCTCGTGATATTATGTTTTGTATTTGCGCTATTTGTTCTGGTAGCAACTCTTCTGCTTTCACTACTACGCTAATTTGCTGGTCGTTTACAAAGATAACTACATTTTCAAATCCCTTTGTAAGTATCAGATTTTCTGAAATCATTATTGCATTTTTTAAGTTATTTATTTTTGTAATTTCATTTGCTGCAATGGCTTTTTGTTCAGTTGGAATTGAAGTGTTTTCATACATATTTGTATAGTTTTCAATCATTTGCGAATACATTTTGTCCCTTTCTAATTTTGAATTCTCAAAATAATAATCGGCAGGTTCTTCCGCATTTACCGCTTCAGTTTCATTAGATGGCTCTTCTGTAGATACTCCAGATGCATCCCCTTCAGTTACAGGTTTACTATTTACTAACTCAGCATTTCCTATTGTTTCGTCCGAATCTGCCCTTGCAATTATTCCTGCTGATGTTTGTAAATCTTCATTGTATTTTGATGTAAAACTTAAATATCCTGCAGTTACTAAAACTAACGATATTACAAGAATTATTAGTTGATTTCGCTTTAAAACTTTCATATGCTTTCCTCCTATTTCATTGAAAAAACTTGTATCTTGTGTGATGCTACCCCTGTTACAGCAGATACCGCATCGATTATGTTCAACTTAATATTTGTGTTTCCTGCACCTTCTGCAATTACTATTGCGCCCTCTACTTTTGGCTCTATTATAGTTCTTGTTACAGGAATCTTGCCGCTTCCTTCTTCTGTGTAAATTACTTCTTTGGATGTGTCTGTTTCCTGTATTGTTCTAGTACCGCCAGCAGTATCTGCTTCTTCAGTTGTACTTTCTTTGTGTGTTTCGTTGTACATAGGGACAATCTCACTACTATTAGAATATGTAATCATTACTTTTACCGCTCCCACACCAGATATGTTAGACAAAATTTCACTCAAATTATCTTCTAAACTATATGCACTATAATCTGTATTAGTACCTGTATTTACCGAATTATTCGTGCCTGCAAGTTGCTTATATACATCAGCTGTGTTGGTTTCGTTTTTTTCGTTAGACGGCGTCCCCAATATCACATTTATCGCGACGATTACTATAATTAGCAAAATTAAAAACGCAACTAGATTTTCAATTTTTCGTTTATTAGTACCCTCTTTTTGTTTTATGATTAAAGACTTAATATCTTTTAATTTTTCTTTAAACATATCTATTCCCCCTCGTTTATATGAATTTTTTTAATATCAACACCATAGTTTTCTGAAATATAGGTTTTTAATTCTTCTATTTTTTCTTGTGATACTTGTTCTTCTTCATCGTTTTTCTTTTCGCCTACCCCTATTTTTACTTTATTTACAGGTTCAATTGTGCTATTTTTACTGCTTTCTTTTTCTGAAACATCTGCATTTATATTTACTATTTCTCCATATCCTTCTTCTTTAGTATTAACACTAACATCTAGGCTATTTACCTTATAATTTTGTTCTTCTATGCTTATTTGTATATTTTGCTTTATGTTTGACAAATACAGTTTTTCCACATTCTTATCGGACTCCGCTATAACGTTTGCATTGTACGTTTGAGAAGAATTATACTGACTTATATCGATATAAGGACTTATATCAATAGTTTTTCCTGTTATAGAGCTTACAATCGGTGAAATTATAGTAAATACAATGAATACTCCAATTACAGTTGTTACATATTTTTTATTGTTATTATTAGGAAGAATCATTTCTATAATTGTTCCTATAATAATTGCAATTATTATGGCTTGAGACCAACTTTTTAATGCTTCAATCATAAAATTTCTCCTTTATCTGTACATCATTCCACTATTTGAAATTCTAATTATTATTGCAATTCCAATTATAA
>JAISHG010000029.1 GCA_031262685.1 Lachnospiraceae bacterium
GCAAGAATGTCTAAAATTTCTGACTACATGTTAGCAGATATAGAAAAAAACACTGTAGACTTTATGCCAAACTACGACGATAGACTTCAAGAGCCAACAGTATTACCTGCTAGAATACCTGCATTACTAATAAACGGTTCTTCAGGAATTGCTGTAGGAATGGCAACAAATATACCGCCACACAATTTATGTGAAATAATAGATGGTATAGTAAAAATTATAGACGAAGACGAAGTTACAGACGAAGACTTATTCAAAATAATAAAGGGACCAGATTTTCCTACGGGTGCAACAATTTTAGGAATTGAAGGAATAAAACAAGCATACACAACTGGTAGAGGGAAAATTACTCTTAGAGCAGAAACCGAAATAGAAGAAATGAGTGGAAACAGACAAAGAATAATTATAAAATCGCTTCCATATCAAGTAAACAAAGCGAAGCTACATGAAAACATTTCAGCTCTTTCTAGAGAGAAAAAGATAGAAGGAATTTCAGAAACACGCGATGAATCAGACAGAATAGATAAAGTTAGAATGGTTATAGAATTAAAAAGAGATGCAAATCCTCAAGTTGTTCTAAACCAATTATACAAACACACTCAACTTCAAGACACTTTTGGAATAATAATGTTAGCTTTAGTTAACGGTGAACCAAAAATTCTAACTCTAAGACAATGTCTAGATGAATACATAGAACACAGAAAAGTTGTAATACTTCGTAGAACTAAATTCGAATTAGAAAAAGCAGAAGCAAGAGCACACATATTAGAGGGATTAAAAATAGCTTTAGATAATATAGACGAAGTAATTCGTATAATTAGAGGTTCTTACGATGATCCAAAAGAACAATTGATAGCTAGATTTGGTTTATCCGATGTTCAAGCACAAGCAATATTAGATATGAGATTAAAAACACTTTCTGGATTACAAAGAGAAAAAATAGACGAAGAATATAACGAACTTATGAAGTTAATCGCATATTACAAGGATGTATTAAGTAGCGAACAACTTGTTTTTGGAATAATCAAAACTGAATTATTAGAAATAAAAGATAAATTCGGAGACGAAAGAAAGACAAAAATAATTGCAGCAGAAGGAGAAATCGACGTAGAAGATTTAATACACGAAGAAAGCACAGTTATTACATTAACTCATTTTGGCTATATAAAAAGACTTCCTGTAGATACATATAAAGCACAACATCGTGGCGGTAAAGGAATTCTTGGTATGAGTACAAGAGAAGAAGATTTTGTAAAACAACTATTTACAGCTTCTACTCACGATACAATACTATTCTTTAGCAATAAAGGTAAATTATATAGACTAAAAGGATACGAAATTCCAGAATCAACAAGAACAGCTAAAGGAACAGCTATAGTTAATTTACTAAGTTTAGATAGTGGCGAAAAAATATCTGCAATAATACCAATTCAAAACTTTGCAGAAGGAAAATACTTGTTATTCGCAACAAAAAACGGCTTAATAAAGAAAACTTCTTTATCAGAATATTCTGTAGCAAGGAAAACCGGCTTGCAAGCAATAAACTTAAAAGAAAACGACGAACTAATTGGTGTTAGATTAACCGATGGCGAAGACAACCTTGTATTAGTTACATCTCATGGTTTAGCAATTACATTTGATGAAAAAGATGTAAGATCTGTTGGAAGAGTATCTCAAGGAGTTATGGGAATTAGGTTAAACAGCGAAGATTCAGTTATCGGCATGGAATTTATACTTCCTAATTCAAAAGCAACTTTACTTGCTATAACAGAAAACGGATTTGGAAAAAGAACAGAATTAGATGAATATAGAGTTCAGCTTCGTGGAGGAAAAGGAGTTTTAACATACAAAATAACTCCAAAAACCGGAAATATTGTAGGTATAAGAATTGTAAACGATTCAGACGATGTAATGCTAATAACAGACACCGGTACAATAATAAGAATAAATGCTTCTCAAATAAGTGTACTTGGAAGAACTACACAAGGGGTTACGCTAATGAGAACCAATGCAGGAAAGGTAGTAAGCATAGAAAAAATACCAGAAGAAGACGAAATAGAAGAAATTTAAACTTTAAAAAAAGAAGCCGCAGGGCTTCTTTTTTTAAATAAATTTTTTATAAATTTCATTTTTATTTACATTTCTATCTTTTGCAATTAGTTTAATTATCTCTTTTTTATCATATCCCATTTCTTCGTAGTATTTATAGTGTTCTTCTAGTTTAAGTTCATTTAGCTCCTCTACTTTTGCTTCCTTTTTTGTTTTATTAGCACCCTCTACTATTATAACAAATTCTCCTTTAGGCTCATCTAGCTTCTCTATTAACTCACTTATATTTCCTCTAATATATTCTTCATGAATTTTAGTTATTTCTCTCGCCAGACATATAAATCTATCTCCTAAAACATTATAAATATCCGTTAAGGTTTGATTTAATTTATGTGGTGCCTCGTAAAATATTAAAGTATTTGTATTGTTTTTATATTCGTTTAGTTTTTCTTCTTTTTGTTTTTTATTTACTGGTAAAAATCCTATAAACTCAAAGGCTTTTGTACTAATTCCAGAAGAAACAAGCGCACATATTAGCGCAGAGGCCCCTGGTATTGGGAAAACTTTAATATTATTTTTAATAGCATTTTTTACAAGCTCTTCTCCTGGGTCAGAAATTGCAGGAGTTCCCGCATCTGACACAAGTGCAACATTCTTTCCAGAAAGTAGTTCCTTTATTAATAAATTTGATTTTGTTTTTTCTATTTCTTTATAATAACTTACCAATGGCTTTGATATGTTTAAATGATTTAATAATTTTAAAGTGTGTCTTGTGTCTTCTGCTGCTATTAAATCTACTTCTTTTAATATTCTTATGGCTCGCAAGGTTATATCTTCTAAATTGCCAATTGGTGTTGCTACTATGTATAAATTTCCACTCATTTTAAAAATTCCTTTCTATAAAATCTCCCTTAATTAGAGTAGCGCGAGGGGCGCCATGCAAATAAATTTTTTCGGAGCAGGGAGCTCCGTCGGGACGGAGAAAAAATTTATTGCATAAGCCCCGGGAGCG
>JAISHG010000052.1 GCA_031262685.1 Lachnospiraceae bacterium
AAAAAGTATATTGATAAATATTATATAAAATGATAAACTGTTACCGGATATTTTAAGAAGGAGGAATTTAGCATGAGTGGACATAGCAAATGGCACAATATTGCAGCCAAAAAAGGTAAAGCCGATGCTGCAAGAGGTAAAATATTTACAAAGTTAGGTAGAGAAATACTAATGGCAGTAAAACAAGGAGGACCAGACCCTAGTGCTAATGCTAAATTAAGAGATGTTGTTGCAAAAGCAAAATCTAATAATATGCCAAATGATACAATTAGTAATGCAATAAAAAAAGCATCTGGTGCAGGAAATACACAAACATACGAGGAAATTATATACGAAGGATATGGACCATGCGGTATAGCAGTAATAGTTAATGCTTCAACAGATAATAGAAATCGTACAGCAGCAGATGTTAGACATGTGTTTGATAAATCGGGAGGAAACTTAGGAACAATTGGATGCGTTTCATACATGTTTGAACGAAAAGGAGTAATAGTAATAGAAAAAGCAGCAACAACGCTATCAGAAGATGATGTTATGCTTATTGCGATAGATGCTGGAGCCGATAATTTTGATGTAGATGATGAATATTACGAAATAACAACATCGCCAGAAAATTTTTCTACAGTTCGTGAGACATTAGAAAAAAATAATTTGACATTTGTCGAGGCAGATATACAAATGGTACCAAACATGTACACAAAATTAGATGCACAGGCAACAGAAAAAATGGAGAATTTCCTAGAAAAATTAAATGATTTAGATGATGTTATAGAAGTTTATACAAATTATCAAGAAGAATAGAAATAAGAAAAGAAATATTTTAGATAGGGTCGTCGAGGACGCCGACCCCTACAATGAATCAAAATGTAGGGGCTGGCGTCCTCGACAGCCCTATTGTGATTTTAGAATATCTCTATTTTTTTTGTTCTAAAAACAGTTTCTGTCGCATATATATAATATAGGGGAGATAGATATGAACGTACTTGCTTATTTTCCAAGCAAATTGAGTACAAGCATTTCTAAGGTCTTAGACAATGAAAAAGACGAATTGCTAGAAGAAATTAGACTAAGAGCTGGAAAACAGGTAATTTTAAAATTTAGTAATAAAGATGTATTGCTAAACGAGATATTAACTGTAGAAGAAGTATCGAGAATATTGCAAGCTTTATGTGAAAATTCTATATATTCATATCAAAATCAAATTTGTAATGGATTTATTACAATTTCGCGGTGGTCATAGAGTAGGAATTACGGGTAATGTAATAATCGATAAAGGGAAAATAATTAACATATCGGACATATCTAGTTTGAACATAAGAATAGCAAAACAAATTTTGGGATGCAGCAGCGATGTATTAAAAGAAATAATAAATTACGAAGAAAACACTACATATAACACTTTAATAGTATCTCCACCAGGCGTTCGGAAAAACAACAATTCTAAGAGATATAATAAGGCAACTTAGCAATGGAATAGGAAATTTTTCTGGAAAAACAATTGGTGTAGTAGACGAAAGAGGAGAAATTGCTTCTATGCATAAAGGCGTTTCTCAAAACGATATTGGAATAAGAACCGATGTATTAAGCAATATCCCAAAGTCGGTTGGTATGACCATGTTAATAAGATCTATGGCACCACAAATAATATGTGCAGATGAAATTGGAAATATAGATGATGTAAAGGCAATAAAATATGCAGTCTGTTCTGGAATTAAAGGGATTTTCACAGCACATGGAAGAAATATAGAAGAAATAAAATTAAATCCAGTCTTAAAAGAACTTTTAAGTTCAAACATAATAGAGCGAGTAATAGTTTTAAGAAATGATGGACAAAAAAGAAATTCAATTGTTTATAAGGAGATGATGATAGCATGATAATAATTAAGACCTTTATTTACATATCAATTTTTTCCACAGCAACACTAATTGGAATACTGTTGTCTAACAAATACATAAATCGAGTTAAAGAATTAAAAGAACTAAAAGTAGCGCTAAATATATTTAAAACAAAAATAAGATTTACATCTGAACCCTTATCCGAAATCTTTCTAGAAATCTTTAATTTATTAAAAACAGATGTAAAATACATATTTAAAAATGCAAGAGATAATATGACAATATTTCCGGCAGGCACTGCTTGGGAAAATGCTTTGGATGAGTGCACTGCAAGCATAAATAATGATGACAAAAATGCCTTGAAACAATTAGGAAAACTACTTGGCAAAACTGATATAGACGGTCAAATAAGCGAAATAGAATTAACAGAAACTTTTTTAAATATTCAAATAATTGAAGCAGAGAAAGAAAAAGAAAAAAATCAAAAACTTTACAAATCACTAGGGGTAATTGGTGGACTAGGAATTGTAATTATATTATTGTAAGGAGATTTGCTATATGGATATAAATTTACTTTTTAAAATCGCAGGAATCGGAATACTAGTAGCCGTGCTATATCAGGTACTTGTTAAAGCTGGAAGAGAAGACCAGGCAATGATGACAACGCTTGCTCGGTCTAATTATTGTTTTAACAATTGTTATAAAAGAAATAGCAAATTTATTTAATAGTGTAAAAACTATATTTAATTTATAAGGAAAGTTGATATATGGATATTGTTAAAATAGTAGGGGTAGGACTTATTTCTTTAATAATAATTATAATATTAAAACAGTATAAACCTGAATTTGTAGTGTATGTATCTATAATTGCAGGTGCTATTATTTTAATGTTAGTGATGGACAAGTTGCAAGGGATAGTATCACTATTAACAAGTTTGTCTAACAAATCTGGTCTTAACAACCAGTTTTTAGTTATATTACTTAAAATTACAGGTATTGCATTTTTAACAGAATTTGCAGTTAGCATATGTAAGGATTCAGGAGAAACTGCAATAGCCAGTAAAATTGATATAGGAGGAAAGATAATAATAATTTCAATCTCTATTCCAATTATTTATGCTTTGCTAGAAATTATTTTGCAAATAATGCCGTAGCTGTGGAGGAAGTATGTTAAAGAAAATCGTATTAGTCTTTTTTATTCTAATAACAATAAATACATATGTGTATTCCTCTACAGAAACAGTAGATACTGCTCAAATAATAAATGAGCAATCTCAAGCGCTAGATATACCAAGCTTTTTAAACGAATCAGAAAGTTATATTAAAAGCGCATTTCCAGATATGGACATGTCTTCAATGTTTAATTCTGCGATTACAGGAAAAATAGATAATAAAACTATTTGGAGTAGTATTCTAAACCTATTTGCTAAAGAAATTGTATCTGCAATTAAACTGCTTGCAGGGATTCTGGTAATTGTTGTTTTACATAGCATTATAAAATCAATTAGTGATGGATTAGAAAACAAAGGCGTATC
>JAISHG010000037.1 GCA_031262685.1 Lachnospiraceae bacterium
ACTAGAAAAAAGGTTAAAATAACAATAAAATATGTTGTTTTTTTAGTGGATTGATTTTTTAAAATATCAATCTTTTTTTATGTGGAGGTGTTTTAAATAAAACAAGAATTACCAATTAATACTCAAATACGTTCGGCTAATGTTCAAGTAATAGATGAAAAAGGTGAAAAGTTGGGAGTAATGCCAACAAAACAAGCACTAGAGTTAGCGGAGGGGAAAGACCTAGATTTAGTTATGGTTGCAAACAATCCAGAGGCGCCAGTGTGTAAAATCATGAATTATGGAAAATATAAGTTTGAGCAATCAAAAAAGGAAAAGGAATCAAAAAAGAAACAGAAAGTTACAGAAATGAAAGAAATTCGAGTAACACCTAATATAGAAAAGCACGATTTTGAATTTAAATCTAAAAATGCTAAAAAGTTCCTTGAAGAAGGGAATAAAGTTAAAATAACAGTCAGATTCAGAGGTAGAGAACTTAATTATACTAAATTAGGCGAAGAAATACTAAATAAATTTGTTGTGGAACTTGAAGAAGTTTCTACATTAGATAAAAAGCCATTATTAGAAGGTAAAAACATGTTTGTAATGTTATCACCTAAATAATATATACACAAAAATAGAAGGGAGAAATAACAATGCCAAAATTAAAAACAAACAAAGCTGCGAAAAAAAGATATTCATATACAGCTACAGGTAAAATCAAAAGAACAACAGCTAATAGAAGACATTTATTAGCAAACAAAACCAAAAGACAAAAGAAATCTGCAAGAGCACCAAAGTCTTATGCAGATAAAACATGTGAAGCAACAATTAAAAAATTATTACCATACGGAAATTAATAAATTAAGAAATGGAGATGAATATAAATGGCAAGAGTAAAAACAGCAAGAACTACAAGAGCAAGACATAAAAAAATATTAAAACAAGCAAAAGGTTATTTTGGTGCAAAAAGTATAAGATACAGAATGGCTAACCAAGCTGTAATGAAATCTTTAAGATATGCATATGTAGGAAGAAAAGATAAAAAAACATATTTCAGAAAATTATGGATAACAAGAATAAATGCAGCTGCAAGATTAAATGGCACAACATATAGTAAACTTATGAATGGTTTGAAAAAGGCTGATATAAACTTAAATAGAAAAATGTTAGCAGATATAGCAGTTACAGATGCAAACTTGTTTACACAAATAGTAGAAAAAGCGGTAAAATAATTACCGTTTTTCTTTTTGCTACAGTGGCAGTTTTTTGACAAGTTAGTGATAATAAATTATAATATATACATAGCCTCGTGTGAGGTAAATATTTTATGCCTATGGGCTGGAGGATTATTATGAATACGGATACAATTTGCTTGACAGTAAACGGCGAAAGACGGGAGTATCTTATCTCTAAGCTCGAACGCTTTTTGACAGAATTTGATAAGTGCTATGCAGAATTTAGTGATGAGAAAGCTGCTTCAAAATCGTGTTCAGAGGATACAGAGCAACTAAGTCCTTTTGAACGGGAGAAACTGAGCAGAATCTAATAGGCATTCTAACAGACGAAACGTTTTAATTAAAACATTTCGTCTGTTATGTTATGGCAAAAAATAATATAAAATATTAATGTGATTTATAGTATAATTATCAAATAAAATGTATAATGATAATCGATATTGATTTTGCATAAGATTATTTTAAAAATAAATAGGAGGGAAAGTTATGCCTGTATTAATAAACTATAAAATATGTGATAATGCAAAAGAATGTAGCGGAATAGCAAATTGCCCTACTGGGGCTTTTGCTTGGGATGAAGAAGAGAAGACTATAAAAATAAAAGAAGAATTATGTATAGACTGTGGGAAGTGTGCATGTTGCCCCGTGGATGCAATAAGATTTGCAAAATCGAAGGAAGAATATGAAGAAATTAAGAAAGAAATAGACGAAGACCCAAGAACAATAACAGACTTGTTTATAGACAGATATGGTGCAGCGCCAATTTCAGATTTAACAATGGTTAACGAAAACGATATTGAAAAGAGCTTAACTACCAAAAGACCAGTTGTAATAGAACTATACAACCAAGATACAATACAATGCTTATTAAAATCAATTCCTATAAAAGAAATATTAGAAAGCTATAACATGGATTCTAATTTTGCAAAAATCGAGGTTGAAACAGACGAATTATTAAATAGATTTGGTGTTAAGGAATTACCAGCATTGCTATTTATAAAAGAAAATAAACTAATGGGAAAGATAGAAGGCTATTATCTTAATGAAGATAGTAAAGATTTGTTTTCACAGATAGAAACAATAAAAATGCTGTAGAGGCACATGACCTTGCGCCCAACGTAATGTTGGCACTTTGCGATACCAATAGTAGAGATTATAGAAAGGTAATATATGAACAATTATTTTAATAATTTAAATCCAATAATAAAAGAATATTTTAGTGTGCTGTCAAGCGACATACCAGAATTCCTATATGAATATATAAACACTAAGGAACTGCAAAGAATAAATAACATAGGGCAGGACTGTGGTACATATTATACAAAAATATATAGAAACAAATTTTATTATACTGTGCTAGACCATAGTATAGGAGTCGCATTAATAATTTGGCATTTTACAAAAGATAAAAAACAAACATTAGCAGGACTATTTCATGACATTGCAACACCAGTATTTAAGCATTGCATAGATTTTTTTAATAAAGATTACGAAAAACAAGAATCAACAGAAGAATTAACGACAAAAATCATATCAGATTCAAAAGAAATAATGGCATTATTAAAACGCGATGGAATAAAATTAGAAGAAGTAAATGATTATAAATTATATCCAATTGCTGATAATGAAATGCCAAGACTTTCTGCAGATAGAATAGAATATACCTTGTCGGGTGGATTGTATTTTGTACCTTTTTCTCTTTATGAAAATCCGCTTTTGAGCATAGAAAAAATAAAGAAATTTTACAACAATCTTATTGTAATTAAAAACGAAGAAAATGTAGATGAAATTGCTGTTAAGGATGCTAAAATAGCAGAAGAATTTATAAATACAATAGACAAACAGTGGTATGGATGGGTAAACAATGATGACAAAATAATTATGCAATTTATTGCAGATATAATAAAGAAAATGATTGAAGGAAAGTATTTGACCTTGAGCGAGTTACACATTATTCCGGAAAGAGAATTAATTGATAGAATAGAAAATTGCCCAGATATAACTATACAAAAAGCGTTTGAACAATTTAGGAATACTGAAAAAATAGGTGAATCTGATGTTCCGGTAGAGAACAAATATTGTATTAGCCTGAATTCAAAAATAAGATACTTAAATCCATTGGTAAAAACAAGCGGTGGAAATAAAAGAATACATGATATATCAAAAGTAGCAAAAGAAAAAATAGACGACTATTTAGCATACAAAACAAAAAAATATGCATACTTAAATTTTAATATGTAAGCCTTTGTCTTAAATAACGGGTATGATATAAAAATAGAAAACCAAATTATAAGGGGGACTTATGGAAGTACTAGAAATAATAAAAGTTATTTTACTTGGCATAGTGGAAGGAATAACCGAATGGCTACCAATTAGTAGCACAGGGCATATGATATTACTAGATGAATTTATACATTTAAATATAACAGAAAGATTTAAAGAAATGTTTTTGGTAGTAATACAACTTGGGGCAATTTTAGCGGTAGTATTATTATACTTTAAAAAACTTATGCCAATTTCAATAGATAAAAAAGTTGAATTTAAAAAAGAAACTTTAGTTATGTGGCTTAAAATTATAGTAGCATGTGTGCCGGCAGCAATAGTAGGCTTGCTATGGGATGACGTATTTACGAAGCTGTTTTATAATTATCAAACTGTTTCTATAATGCTTATTATATTTGGTATACTATTTATAGCAGTAGAAAACAGAAATAAAAACCAGAAAAGCAAAATAAACTCTTTAGCAGAAATAGGGTATAGTACAGCATTTTTAATTGGT
The DNA here is from genome assembly GCA_031262685.1 of Lachnospiraceae bacterium. Classification (GTDB taxonomy): domain Bacteria; phylum Bacillota; class Clostridia; order TANB77; family CAG-508; genus CAKPQL01. Next base: position 3,997 of record JAISHG010000037.1, read on the forward strand.
ATGTTTCAATTAATTGCAGCAGTATTTCCAGGCACATCTCGCTCTGGAGCAACAAGTTTAGGGGCAATTTTACTTGGGGTTTCTAGAACAGTAGCCGCAGAGTTCACATTCTTTTTAGCGATACCAGTTATGTTTGGGGCAAGTTTATTAAAACTAATTAAATTTGGTTTTGAATATACAAGTTCGGAAATTATTCTGTTAGTTGTAGGTATGGTAGTAGCCTTTGCTGTTTCAATATTTGCTATAAAATTCTTAATGGGATATATAAAAAAACACGACTTCAAAGTCTTTGGTTGGTATAGAATTATTTTAGGAGGATTAGTTTTACTATACTTTGGGTTAGTTTAAAAATAAAAGGATATGTGTTATTCGTACACATATCCTTTTATTTTTACGGTAACTTGATCTTGTGAGCATTCGGCTAAAATTGTAATACTATCATCCGTATCGTTTCTAAATTTAAAATCAATATTGCTAGCATATGAAATTGCAGCATCTTGACCTAGAGGTACGTAGTGTACATCATTGCTATGATTATGCCTTTCTATAACGGTAAGTCCGGGGGTGTTTGCCACCGCATTATATAGAGTGCTACTTACTTGGCAGTTTCCGTCCTCCAAATCCTTGTATTCTTTTTCCGTCTGCATCCAAAATAGTGGCTTTTAGGTAACCATCGGTTTCCCTAGCGGGTCCTACCACTGCCATAAATGAAAAAGTTTCACCGAGGATGTACAACCAATTCGTTAATTTTTCCGCATGTTATAGTAACGTTGTTAACTCTATTAGGAGTTTTATCTAATAAAGTAGTAGAAAACGAAGATAACTCTTTTTCCACTTTTTTTCTATTTACAGACAACCTTGTAGCCTCGGGTTCCGAAACATTTTCGTTATTACCACAACCAGTAAGTATAACTAAACAAACAAATAAAAGTATTATAATTTTGTATATTTTTTTCATATGTTCCTCCAAATGTAGGTATTATGTACAAAAAAATAGAAAATATTCAATTTTGTATGGAAAAATTATGTAAAGTGTGGTACTATGTTGTAGATGGGCAATTGCCAGTATATTAATTCCTTATTTATCTAGCCATGCTAGTTATATAAATACTAAAAATTTAGGGGGAATGTTAAACAGTAAGAAAGTCTTTCACACTAAAAACAAAAGGAGAAAAATTATGTCTTGGTATGCAGATCCTGAAGAACTTCAAAAAAATACAAATGTATTTCGGCAATGGTTACGGCGGAGTGAAAATCTAAAGTTTAACTTTCATTCTTATTCGGCAGAAGAGTTATATTACATGGTTTTGCCGAAAGCCACAAGCAAACATACACTTCTTGCTATAATCTATGGGCCGCTTACTATGTTTTCTCGTTTGCTCGAGTACGAAACTACAAGTCCTGCTCAGAAAGAATTTATAAAGGGCTTTATAAGCAGGAATGGTGTTTTGGGACCCGATTTTGAGCCGATAGAGTATCCGAGATATTCGAATGCAATGCCGGGAGTAGATTTTGCGAAATTGCAAGAAAATTCAATTGATTCGACAAAAATGATTGACAGGTTGATATTGATGGATTTTGCTTCGGTACTAAAAAAGGAGGCACTTTTCGCAATCAGTACCAAAACAGAGGACGGAGAAACTTTACGCGGATTCGTACTGGATAGCGTAGACGGGTGGGAGTTTAACGATTTTTACAAGACCTGTATGGCGGTAGAATTTGTAACTCCTGACCAAAAAGGACTCATAGAAGAAATTATCCAGACATTTCCGAACGCAAAGTAAAGAGACTTCAAAAAACTGTTTGCAAAACGACTACTTAATTAAGTAGTCGTTTTGCTTTTTATGTGCGAAAAAACAAAAAAATTCACAATACCCCTTGACAGGAACACCTACGGAATGTATAATTGTTAAGCATTTAGATTTGCGTTGAAGCGGAATGTGGCTACAGCCGTAGGGTTGGAGGGAACTTTCGTGGAGTATGTCTTGGCTAAGACCAGGCGGATAAGTTTTTAAAGAAAAGCACTTATCCCTAAGTAGATTTGTTTACTACAAACAGTGTAAACAAGCAGAAAACTTAGGTTTTTGTATGTCAAAAAAAGAAACACAAGGGTGCGTTAAAACTTGCCAGGTACATTTTCAAATTTTAAGGAGGGAAATAAAAATGGCAAAAACAAACAATCTAGTTGGAAGTGAAAAAATCAGAATAAGACTTAAAGCTTACGATAATGTTGTTTTAGACCAGTCTGCTGAAAAAATAGTAGATACTGCTAAAAGAACAGGAGCAAAAGTATCAGGTCCTATTCCGTTACCAACACAAAAAGAAGTTATAACTGTAATTCGTTCTCCACACAAACACAAAGATTCAAGAGAGCAATTTGAAATGAGAACACATAAAAGAGTTATAGATATACTTTATCCAACACAAACAACAGTAGATAGTCTAATGAAATTAGATTTACCTGCAGGTGTTGAAATCGAAATAAAGTTATAAAAAAGTAAACCAAGCTAATTTATAAAGAATTAGCCAATAGTTAGGAGGAAAATAAATGAAAAAAGCAATACTAGGAAAAAAACTTGGAATGACACAAATATTCAGCGAAAATGGAAAAGTTATTCCTGTAACAGTTATAGAAGCTGGACCTTGTACAGTAGTACAAGTAAAAAATGAAGAAATAGACGGATATAATGCAGTACAATTAGGATTTGGCGAAGTAAAAGAAAACAAAGTTATAAAACCAATAAAAGGACATTTTTCAAAAGTAAATTTAGCTCCAAAGAAACATTTAAGAGAATTCAGATTATCTGAAATAAGCTACAATGTTGGAGATGAACTTAAAGCAGATGTATTTTCTATTGGAGACTTTGTAGATATCCAAGGAAAAACAAAAGGAAAAGGATTCCAAGGTGTTATAAAACGTCATGGACAATCAAGAGGACCAATGGGACATGGATCTATGTATCACAGAAGACCAGGTTCAATGGGTTCTACATCAACACCAGGTAGAGTTTTCAAAGGAAAAAAATTACCAGGACATATGGGTTCTACAATAGTTACAATACAAAACTTAGAAGTAGTTGGTGTAGATTTAAGCAAAAATGCACTACTAATAAAAGGAAGCGTTCCAGGATGTAAAGGAGCTATTCTAAAAATAAAAGATGCAGTTAGAATATCTAACTAATTGGAAGGAGGAAAAAAGATGCCTAAAATAGATGTATACGATATACAAGGAAAAAAAGTTAGCACTGTAGAATTAAATGAGCAAATATTTGGAATAACTCCAAACGAAGCAGTAGTTCATAGTGTAATAGTAAATTACATGGCTAACCAAAGACAAGGTACACAAAGTACAAAAACAAGAGCAGAAGTATCTGGTGGTGGAAGAAAACCATGGAGACAAAAAGGAACTGGTAGAGCAAGACAAGGAAGTATTAGAGCGCCACAATGGATAAAGGGTGGTATAGCACTAGGACCAAAACCAAGAGATTACAGATATACAGTAAACAAAAAAGAAAGACAATTAGCTGTAAAATCTGTATTAAGCTCAAAAGTAATTGAAAACGAACTAATAGTTGTAGATGCAATTCCGTTTAACGAAATTAAAACAAAAAATATGGTAAGTGCATTAACAAACTTAAAAGTAGAAGGTAAAACACTAATAGTGTTACCAGAAAAAAACGAGAATGTACAAAGATCAGCAAGAAACATAGAAGGTGTAAAAACAAGTTTAGTAAATACTATAAATGCATACGATTTACTAAAATATAAAAAGTTGATACTTACTCTAGATGCTGTTAAAAAGATTGAGGAGGTGTATGCATAATGGGACCAGAAGACATTATTGTAAAACCAATCGTTACAGAAAAAAGTAATAATGCAATGCAAGAAGGTAAATACACATTCGAAGTATCAAGAAATGCTACAAAAATACAAATAGCTAAAGCAGTTGAAAAACTATTTAGTGTTCAAGTATTAAAAGTAAATACAATGAATGTAAATGGAAAACAAAAAAGAGTTGGCGTACACACTGGAAAAACATCAAATTGGAAAAAAGCAATAGTAACAATTAACACAAATCCAACAGAAGCTAAATATTTAGCAAAAGGTGGAAAAGAAGTTAAACTAAACAGAAAATACAAAGATTCAATAGATGAATTCACAGGTGCATAAAATACAAATAATATCTAGATTAAACTAGGAAAATAAAAAAATATCTGCCTATGTAGAGCAGGAAAAAATCTACAAATAACCATGAAATTCAAATTTCAAGAAAGGAAATTAAAATGGGAATAAAACATTATAGAGCTAATACACCATCAACTAGAAACATGAGTGTTTTAACATTTGACGAAATAACAAAGAAAACACCTGAAAAATCTTTATTAGCTGTAAAAAAGAAAAACGCAGGAAGAAACTCTTATGGAAGAATTACAGTTAGACATCAAGGTGGTGGAAATAGACAAAAATACAGAATAATAGATTTTAAAAGAAAAAAGGATGACATGTATGCAACTGTTATAGGTATCGAATACGATCCAAATAGAACTGCAAACATAGCACTAATCCAATACGAAGATGGAGAAAAAGCATATATATTAGCACCAGTAGGACTAAAAGATGGAGACAAAGTAATGTCTGGAGTAAATGCAGATATAAAGGCAGGAAATTGCCTTCCTATAGAAAGCATACCAGTAGGTACAATGATACACAACATAGAATTACATCCAGGGCAAGGAGGAAAATTGGTTAGAGCCGCTGGGCAAGAATCTCAGCTTATGGCAAAAGAAGGAACATATGCACACGTAAGACTTCCTTCTGGAGAAATGAGACTAGTTTTAGCAAGATGTAGAGCAACAATTGGAACAGTAGGAAATGCTGATCAAGCTAATGTTGAATTAGGTAAAGCAGGAAGAAAAAGACACATGGGAATAAGACCAACAGTTAGAGGTTCTGTTATGAACCCAGTTGATCACCCTCATGGTGGTGGAGAAGGTAGAGCACCAATCGGTCATGCAGGTCCACTTACTCCTTGGGGTAAACCAGCACTTGGATATAAGACAAGAAAGAAAAATAATGCAACTAACAAGTTTATTGTAAAGAGAAGAAAATAAGGAGGGAAAATAAATGTCAAGATCAAGTAAAAAGATGCCATTTGTAGCACCAGAGTTATTAAAAAGAGTGGAAGCTATGAATGAATCAGGAGAAAAAAATGTTTTAAAAACATGGTCTAGAGCATCTACTATATATCCACAAATGGTTGGTCATACAATAGCTGTTCACGACGGAAGAAAACATGTGCCAATTTATATATCAGAAGAAATGATAGGACATAAATTAGGCGAATTCGCTCCAACAAGAACATTTAAAGGCCATGCAGGAGAAAAAACAACATCAAATAAATAGAATGTGAAATTATTAAGAGGAGGTAAACAAAAATGCCAGAAGATACAATATTGGAAGCTAGAGCAGAATTAAAGTATGCAAGAATTTCAGCAAGAAAAGTAAAAATTGTGGCAGACCTTATAAGAGGCAAAAAGGCAGATGAAGCATTAGCAATTGTAAAATATACACCAAAAGCATCATCTGAAATAGTTGAGAAATTATTAAAATCAGCTATTGCAAATGCAGAGAACAACCATAATATGGACAGAACTAAACTTGTAATAAGCCAAATTTATGCAAATCAAGGACCTACATTAAGAAGAATAAGACCAGCGGCAAAAGGTTCTGCAGTAAGAATTAGAAAAAGAACAAGTCATGTAACAATAGTATTAAGAGAAAGTAATTAGGAGAAAGGAGGAATTATATAATGGGACAGAAAGTACATCCACATGGAGTTAGAGTAGGTGTAATAAAAGATTGGAGTTCAAAATGGTATGCTAGTTCTAAGAATTTTGCAGACTATTTAGTAGAAGACCAAAAAATACGTAAATACGTAAAGAAAAAATTATATGTTAGTGGTATTTCAAAAATTGAAATCGAAAGAACTGCTAAATTTGTAAAAATAAATGTTTATACTGCAAAACCTGGACTAGTAATAGGAAAAGGTGGAAACTATGCAGAAGAACTAAAAAAAGAATTATTTAAAATGATAAACAAAGAAGTAAACTTGAATATTGTTGAGGTAAAAAATGCAGACGTAGACGCACAATTAGTTGCCGAAAACATTGCAAATCAACTAGAAAGAAGAATATCTTTCAGACGTGCAATGAAACAATGTATGCAAAAATCTCTTAAATCAGGTGCCTTAGGAATTAAAACTGCTGTATCAGGAAGATTAGGCGGAGCAGATATGGCAAGAACAGAGTTTTATAAAGAAGGAACAATTCCTTTGCAAACACTATGAGCAGACATAGAATATGGATTTGCAGAAGCAGATACAACATACGGAAAAATAGGAGTAAAAGTTTGGATATTCAAAGGTGAAGTTCTTCCAACTAAAAAAGCAGTAGCAGAAGGGGGAGAAAAATAATGCCAGTAATGCCAAAAAGAACAAAATATAGAAAAATGCAAAAAGGTAGAAACAGAGGAAAAGCTACAAGAGGTAATGTAGTAAATGAAGGAGAATTCGGTTTGCAAGCAGTAGACGCTGGACTTATTACAGCAAATCAAATAGAAGCAGCTCGTATTGCTTTAACTCGTTCAATCAAAAGAGGTGGAAAGGTTTGGATAAAAGTATTTCCAAACAAACCAATATCTAAAAAACCTGCTGAAACTCGTATGGGTAAAGGTAAAGGAGCTGTAGAATATTGGGTAGCACCTGTAAAACCGGGTAGAATACTATTCGAAATTGCAGGAGTAGCAGAAGATGTTGCAAAAGAAGCATTAAGACTTGCATCTCACAAATTACCTATTAAAACAAAGTTTATAGCAAGAGAAATTGAAGTAGGCGGTGATAGCAATGAAAATGAATAAAATTAAAGAAATGTCAGTAGCAGATTTAGAAAAAGAATTACAAGAATTAAAACAAGAATTATTCAAATTAAGATTTAGCTTAGCAACAAATGGATTAGATAATCCAATGAAAATACCAGCAGTTAGAAAAGACATTGCTAGAGTAAAAACAGAAATAAGAAAAAGAGAAATAGCTAGCCAAAATTAATCTTATGAGAGAGGAGAAACGAAATGGAAGAAAGAAATCTTCGTAAAGTAATGATAGGAATTGTTAAATCTAACAAAATGGATAAAACAGTTGTAGTATCAGTAGAAACACGTGTTACACATCCAACATATTCAAAGATTGTAAAAAGAACATATAACTTAAAAGCACATGACGAAGAAAATAAATGTCAAGTTGGAGATAAAGTAAAAGTAATGGAAACAAGACCACTTTCTAAAGATAAAAGATGGAGAGTTGTTGAAATTATGGAAAAAGCAAATATCAAATAGAAAACTAATAAAGGAGGAAACCTAAAATGGTACAGCAACAAACAAAATTAAAAGTAGCTGATAATACTGGTGCTAAAGAAATTATGTGTATTAGATGTTTAGGCGGTTCACATAGAAAATTTGCTTTCATCGGTGATATAATTATTGCTTCTGTTAAAGATGCAACACCAGGTGGAGTTGTAAAAAAAGGTGATGTTGTTAGAGCTGTTGTAGTTAGAACAAAGAAACCTACAAGAAGAGCAGATGGTTCTTATGTTAGATTCGACGAGAACGCAGCAGTTATAATACGTGAAGACGGAACACCAAGAGGAACACGTATATTTGGACCAGTAGCAAGGGAGCTTAGAGATAACGATTATATGAAAATATTATCTCTTGCACCAGAAGTTTTATAAATGTAGTTAAAACGTATAGAAAAATGAGGTGAAAGTAATATGAAAATAAAAAAGGGTGATACAGTTCAAGTTTTATCAGGAAACGATAAAGGAAAAACTGGAGAAGTATTACAGGTTATGCCTAAAGATAGCAAAATAGTTGTTAAAGGTGTTAATGTAAGAAAAAAACATGTAAAACCTAGAAAACAAGGAGAAGAAGGTGGAATTATACCACTAGAATGCAGTATCCCTGTTTCAAAAGTAAATGTTGTATGTTCAAAATGTGGTAAACCAACTAGAATAGGTTTAGAAATGCAAAAAGATGAAAAAGTTAGAGTATGTAAAAAATGTGGAGCAAAATTAAAATAGTTAAGAAGGAAGGAGGCAAATATAAATTATGGAAATCTTAAGAGAACAATATGAAAAAGAAGTAATACCAGCGTTAATGAAAAAATTCGAATATAAATCTGTAATGCAAGTTCCAAAACTTGAAAAAATTATAATCAATATTGGATTAGGAGATACAAGAGATAATCCAAAAGCATTAGATAATGCGATATCAGACTTAACACAAATTACAGGTCAAAAACCAATTATAACAAAGGCAAAAAAATCAATAGCAGCATTTAAATTAAGAGAAGGTGCAAACGTAGGATGCAAAGTTACACTAAGAAAAACAAAAATGTACGATTTTGTATATAAACTATTTAATGTTGCAATGCCAAGAATAAGAGATTTCAGAGGAGTTTCTGTAAATTCTTTCGATGGTAGAGGAAACTATTCTATGGGAATAAAAGAACAATTAATATTCCCAGAAATAGAGTATGAAAAAGTAGATAAATTGAGAGGTATGGATATAATATTTGTTACTACTGCTAAAACAGATGCAGAAGCAAAGGAATTGCTTACTCTTCTAGGCATGCCTTTTAGAGTATAGGAAGGGAGGAAATAAAGACAAATGGCAAAAAAATCAATGATTTTAAAGCAACAAAAAACTCAAAAATTCAAAACAAGAGAATATAACAGATGTAAATTATGTGGTAGACCACATGCTTATATAAGAAAATTTGGAATTTGTCGTATATGCTTCAGAGAATTAGCACATAAAGGAGAAATACCAGGTGTAAAAAAAGCAAGTTGGTAGTATTTAGAATTAGAAAAAGGAGGTAAAATTTAAATGAACGTAACTGACCCAATAGCAGATATGCTAACAAGAATTAGAAATGCGAATATGAAAAAGTTTAAAACTGTTGATATTCCAGCTTCTAATATGAAAACTTCAATAGCAGAAATACTATTAGAAGAAGGATATATAAAGTCATATGAAGTTATAAACGATGAAGTACAAGGGATAATTCGTATAACATTAAAATATGATGAAAAAGGTAAAAAAGTAATCGCAGGATTGAAAAGAATAAGTAAACCAGGATTAAGGATATATGTAGCAAAAGACGAACTTCCAAAAGTTCTTAACGGATTAGGAATTGCAATAATTTCTACATCACAAGGACTAATGACAGACAAAAAAGCAAGAGGACAGGGTGTTGGTGGAGAAGTTTTAGCTTATATTTGGTAAGAAATTAACTTTTAAAGAAGGAGGAAAAAACATGTCAAGAATAGGAAACAAACCTATTGCAGTACCACAAGGTGTAGAAGTAAGTATAGATGGACAAAAAATTACAGTAAAGGGACCTAAAGGAACATTAGAAAGAGAAATACATAAAAATATGAAAGTTTCTTTAACAGATAATGTTTTAAAGGTAGAAAGACCTAACGATGAACCATTTAATAGAAGTTTACATGGACTTACAAGAACACTTATAAACAATATGATAGATGGTACTTCAAAAGAGTTTACAAGACAATTAGATATAAATGGTGTTGGATATAGAGCATCAAAACAAGGAACAAAATTAGTTTTAACATTAGGATATTCACATCCAGTAGAGTTAGAAGCACCACAGGGAATTACATTTGATGTTCCAAATCAAAATCAAATAATAGTAAGAGGTATAGACAAAGAATTAGTAGGTCAAACTGCTGCTGTTATAAGAACAAAAAGACCACCAGAAGTATATAGAGGAAAAGGTATTAAATATGCTGAAGAAGTTATTAGACGTAAAGAAGGTAAAGCTGGTAAAAAATAAATAAGTAAGAGGTGAAAATAAGTGGTTTCAAAAACAGATAGAAAAATGGAAAGAGAAAGAAGACATAAACGTGTTCGTACTAAAATTAGCGGAACAGCAGAATGCCCAAGATTATGTGTTTTTAGAAGTAATATGAATTTGTATGCACAAATCATAGATGACACAGCAGGAAAAACTTTAGCAAGCGCATCTACATTAGATAAAGAAGTTAAAACAAAAAAATCTAATAAAGAAGCTGCACGCGAAGTAGGAGTGTTAATCGCAAAAAAAGCAAAAGCTAACAAAATAGAGACAGTTGTATACGATAGAGGCGGATATATTTATCACGGAGTGGTAAAAGAATTAGCTGAAGCAGCTAGAGAAGCTGGTTTAAAATTCTAAGAATAATTAAAGAAGGAGGAAGAATTTTATAATGGAAGAAAATGCAGTAGAAATAAAGGAGAAAGTAGTAGCCATCAACAGAGTTGCTAAAGTTGTAAAAGGTGGTAGAAACTTTAGATTTAGCGCTTTAGTAGTTGTTGGAGACGAACAAGGACATATAGGAATAGGAAATGGAAAAGCAGCTGAAGTTCCAGATGCTATAAAAAAAGCTATTCAAGAAGCTAAAAAGAATTTGGTAGAAGTGCCTATAGTAGGAACTACAATACCACACGAATATGTTGGAAAATTTGGTTCTGCAAGTGTTTTATTAAAACCAGCAGAAAAAGGCTCTGGACTTATTGCAGGAGGAAGCGTTCGTCCCGTATTAGAACTAGCTGGATACAAAGATATAAAAACAAAAGTTATAGGAACAAACAATCCTAGAAACGTTGTACGTGCTACAATAGATGCATTACAAAATATGTCTACAGTAGAACAAATAGCAAAAAAAAGAGGAAAAAAAGTAGAAGAAATAGTTTAATAATGGAAAGGTAGGTGCAAAAAATGGAATTAGGAGATATAAAATCACCAGTTAAAAAAGTTACAAGAAGAAGAGTAGGACGTGGAACAGGTTCTGGACTAGGTAAAACATCTGGTAGAGGACATAAAGGACAAAAAGCAAGAACTGGCGGCGGTGTAAGACGTGGATTCGAAGGAGGTCAAACACCATTATATAGAAGATTACCAAAAAGAGGATTTACTAACATTCATGCTAAAAATTATACAGAAGTAACATTAACAATGTTAAATAAATCTGAAGCAACTGAAGTAACAGCAGAAACTTTAGTTAGTGAAGGTATAATTAGAAAAATAAATGATGGCATAGTGGTACTTGCAACAGGTAGTTTAGAGAAAAAGCTAACAGTTAAAGCAAAAAGATTTACAAAAGGCGCCATAGAAAAAATAGAAGCTGTTGGAGGAAAGGCAGAGGTGGAATAGATGTTTAAAACACTAAAGAACGCATTTAAAACACCAGATGTTAGAAAAAAAATATTATACACTTTAGCATTGATCGTAGCATTTAGATTTGGTTGTTTTATAACAGTCCCAGGAATAGATGCAGTTGCATTAGCAAATATGTTAGATCAAGCAGGAGGAAATACTTTAACAGGGCTTATAGATATAATATCTGGAGGAGCATTCTCTAATTTATCTATATTTGCAATGTCAATAACTCCATATATCACTGCATCAATTGTTATACAATTGTTGGGGATGATAATACCTTCTTTAGAAAGACTTATAAAAGAAGGTGGAGAAGAAGGAAAAGCGAAAATTAATAGATATACTAAAATTCTAACTCTTGCATTAGCAGTTATAGAAGCATTAGGTATATATATTTCATATAGTTCAAGTAACCCTGCAATATTTGTAAAAACAGGATTTGAAACAGCGTTTGTAATTACAATTGCGTTAGTTGCAGGAACTGCAATATTAATGTGGTTAGGAGAACAAATAACAAGCAGAGGAATAGGCAATGGTATATCGCTTATTATATTTGTAGGTATAGTTTCATCATTACCTAGAGCAGCAATAATGTTATGGAATTTAGTTATGCAAAATTCATTATTTAGTACAACAAATTTCTTAATAGCATTAGCAGTAATTATAGGAGCGATAATACTGGTTGCAGGAGTTGTATTTGTGCAACAAGCAGAAAGACGAGTTCCTGTACAATATGCTAAAAAAGTAGTGGGAAGAAAAATGTATGGAGGTCAAAATACTCATATACCGCTTAAACTAGCAATGGCAGGAGTAATGCCAATAATATTTGCCTCATCATTTATGACATTCCCAGCAATGATAATACAAATATTTAATCCAAATATAGCAACTCAAAGTGGATTTTTAGCAGGATTATACAAATTCTCTATTGCTATATCAAGCTCAGATGTACCAGTACAATATATAATAATAAGTGCTATCGTTTACTTATTATTAATACTTGGATTTACTTATTTTTATACTTATGCAACATTTAATCCAGCAGAAGTATCAAATAATATAAAGAAAAACGGTGGATTTATACCAGGAATAAGAGCAGGAAAGCCAACAACAGACTATTTGGCATCAATTCTTTCAAAATTAACTTTATTTGGAGGAATGTTCTTAGCCTTAATTGCTATAATTCCAATGTTTGGTAGTTTTACAGGACTAAACATAGCATTTGGAGGAACATCTATACTAATCGTAGTAGGTGTTGCAATAGAAACTGTACAACAATTAGAATCACAATTAGTAATGAGACATTACAAAGGGTTCTTAGAATAGATTGAATCAGATGTTAATATTGTAGGGGCGCACGACCATGCGCCCTCCTACACAATTGCAGATTTACAATCATATAAGGCATATTTTAATATGTAAGAATATTATAAAATATTTTTACATATTAAAATATTTTGTACAAAGGAGATAAAACAATGTATGTTATAATGCTTGGAGCACCGGGAACGGGTAAAGGAACTGTTGGAAATTTATTATCAAGAGAATTAAATGTGCCACATATATCTAGTGGAGAAATTTTTAGAAGCTATGTAAAAAAACATGGGGAAATAGGCAAAAAAATAGATTCATTCATTTCATATGGAAGATTAGTACCAGACGATTTAGCAATAGAACTTATTGAAAAAAGATTGCAAGAAACAGATGTGGAAAATGGTGCAATACTAGATGGTTTTCCAAGAACTCTGCCACAAGCAAAAGTATTAGATACCATGTTAAAAAATAATAACAAAAAAATAGAAGTAGCTGTAAACTTAAGCCTGCCAGATGAAGAAATAATTAGTAGGATTGTAACAAGAAGAACATGCCCAAATCCTATGTGCAGAGAAATATATAATTTAGATTATAATCCCCCTAAAGTAGAGGGAATATGCAATAAGTGTGGTACTAAACTAATTCAAAGAAGCGACGATAACGAGGAAACGGTAAAAGAAAGACTAAAAATATATCATCAAATATCAGAAAACATAATAGATTACTACAAAAATAAAGATTTACTATATACGGTTAAGTTAAATAATAGTTCAAATACAACAACAAAGGACGTTGCAAAAGAAATAAAGGAATATCTGTTAAAATAGACGTAGGGACGAACATTGCTCGTTCGCAAAAAAATATCCATTTAATAATATAGAGGTATAAAAATTGGTTACAATAAAATCTAAAAAAGAAATTGAATTAATGAGGGAATCTTGCAGAGTTGTTAAACTTGCGCAGGAGGCAATAAAGCAAGCTATAACCCCTCGGAATCAGTACATACGAATTAAATAAAATCGCCGAAGATGTTATATACAAAAATGGAGCAATTCCTTCTTGCAAAGACTATCCTAGCGGAATTAAGGGCGTTCCTGATTTTCCATATGGTGTGTGTATATCTATAAACGATGAAGTAATACACGGAATTCCATCTAAAAAGGTTATTCTAAAAGAAGGAGATATTGTAAGTACAGATTTATGTGCATACAAGAATGGTTTTCATGGGGATGCTACTAGAACACATATAGTAGGGAGTGTAAATAGTACTGCCAAAAAATTGGTAAGTGTAGCAGAAGAGGCATTTTTCGAAGGAATTAAATTTGCTAAAGTTCGGATATAGAATAGGAGACATATCTTATGCTATAGGTGAGTATGTTAAAAAAAACTCATTCTCAGTAGTAAAAGAATTTCAGGGGCATGGTATAGGACGAGATATGCACGAGGACCCAGGCATACCAAACTATGGAAAACAAGGTAAGGGAATAAGGCTAGAAGCCGGCATGACACTTGCAATAGAGCCAATGATAACAGAAAAATCTGGTGACATAGAAATACTAGAAGATGGGTGGACAGTAGTAACATTAGATGGAGGCATGGCGGCACATTATGAAAATACAATTTTAATTACAGAAAATGAGCCAGAAATATTGACAATATAAATATTGTGTTATATAATTTTCCAGTATATTTTCGGATATACATAAAATTTAGGAGGTAAATAACTTGTCAAAAGAGGATGTAATAGAGGTTGAAGGTACTGTTGTAGAAGCATTACCAAATACAAATTTTAAAGTAGAACTTGAAAACAAACACCAAGTATTAGCACATATTTCAGGTAAACTTAGAATGAATTATATAAAAATCCTACCAGGAGATAAAGTTAAGCTAGAATTATCACCATATGATCTTACAAAAGGTAGAATTATATGGAG
>JAISHG010000076.1 GCA_031262685.1 Lachnospiraceae bacterium
AATGGATTATTTATTGCTATGCCAAGTAGAAAAACTCCAAACGGAGAATTTAAGGATATAGCTCATCCAATTAATGCTGATACAAGGGAGAAAATTCAAAAAGCTATATTAGATGCTTACGATGCTCCTGAAGCTGAAGCTGAAACACAAGAATCAGCAGAATAATTGATAAATTAAAAAACACCGAAAGGTGTTTTTTTATTTCTCTAGAATATACTAGTTGGAGGAGAACGACTAATGAGTTTATTTGAAATAATTATAATTGCTATAAGCCTTGCAATGGATGCTTTTGCAGTATCAATATGTAAAGGAATATCTATGAAAAGAATAAAATGGAAAAACACATGCATTATCGCGTTATATTTTGGGGCTTTTCAGGCATTGATGCCAACAATCGGATACTTTTTAGGGACAACCTTTAGTGCAATGCTAACTAGTATAGATCATTGGATTGCATTTGTTCTTTTAGGTATAATCGGAATTAAAATGATAAAAGAATCTTTAGAAAACGAAAAAGAGGATATAGATGATGGTGTTGGTTTTAAATCTATGATAGTTTTGGCAATTGCAACAAGTATAGATGCTTTAGCAGTTGGAGTTACATTCGCATTTTTAAATGTTAATATTCTATTTTCTGTAGCAATGATAGGACTAATAACCTTTGCATTGTCTATTGTGGGTGTGAATGTAGGAAGCAAATTGGGTTCTAAATATGGAAAAATTGCAGAAAAAATTGGAGGTATAGTTTTAATCTTATTAGGAATTAAAATTTTATTTGAACATCTGAATATAATTTAAAAAAATGCTTGTTTTATATGGTTTATTTTATATGTATTTTTCATATTGTAGACTTCGATAACATCAATTCTTACAAATTCTTTTTGCAGATTATATTTATACAAAAAATATTCTATTGATTTAAAAAAATGTTTCCTCTTTTTTGGAGTTACTGCATCTGCTGGAACTCCATACAGTCCATTAGTTCTGGTTTTTACCTCAATAAATACAAGGTATTCAGTGTTTAAATCGCGTGCTATTATATCTATTTCGCCGAATTTGCATTCAAAATTAGTATCTATAACTTTATAGTTTTTGTTTATTAAATATTGCTGAACTTTTTGTTCTCCATTTGCACCTGTTATGTGTCTTTCGTACATAGGTACCTCCTATTTTAAATTTATTTGTCATCAAGAACTTAGATTCTATTCGCTCCCGAGGTTTATGCAATAAATTTTTTCTCCGTCCCGACGGAGCTCCCTGCTCCGAAAAAATTTATTTGCATGGCACCTCTCGCGCTACTCTATAGATTTAAATCAATTTAAAAAATCCGCCGGGGAGGGATTCTACTAATCCTTCAATTTCTAACATTGTAAGAATACTAGAGACTTTAGAACTGTTTTGGTTGCTTGCTTTAATAATATTGTTGATATGTTTTGGAACTGAAGATAGTAGTTTATATATTTCTTCATATTCTTTTGGACAGGGCTTATTTGTTTTTGTAGTTGTATCTGGAATTTTATTTAACAAAGAATTTTGTTTTACATTTTTCAAGGAAGTAATATCGTAATTTATTTTGCAAGTCTTAAGTATAGTTTCTATACTATTAACAAGTATTCCGCCATTTTGTATTATTTCGTTTGTTCTAGTATGTTTACTGTCTATATTTGCAGGGATACAAAATACGGGCTTGCCTTGAGATTTTGCAATACTTGCTGTTAAACTCGCGCCACTTTTTTGAGCTGCTTCTACAACTAAGGTTCCAATGGATAGGGCAGTGATAATTCTATTTCTTTTTGGGAAGTTACTAGGAGTATAGCTTACATCTGGTTCGTATTCTGTTATAACTAAACCGCCAGACGTGGCAATATTATTAAAAAGTTCTATGTTTTTTTCAGGGAAAATGTTATTAAATCCGGTACCTAGCACTGCAATAGTTTTACCAGAATAGTTTATTGAATTTGCATGTGCAACCGTGTCTATACCGCAGAGCCAATCCACTAATTATTGTAATTCCCAAACTAGAAAGCTCAGATGCAAATTTTTGGGCTACACTTAAACCATAATCAGAGCTGTTTCTTGATCCAACTATAGCAATACTTGTAGATGTTAATAAATCTGTGTTACCGCATTAGATATAGCTTTTCTGGACACCAGTTATATTGTTTTAAAGAGAGTGGAAACAGCGTGTCTTCTTTGTTTATAATTATCATAGTTATCACCTAAAAAATAAATTACTTTACTAATTGCTCCAGTATTTTTTATCTAAGGACCTATACTGAATTGCTTCGGCAATATGTAGAGAAGATATGGTTTCGCTGTTTTCTAGGTCTGCGATAGTGCGCGATACTTTTAGTATTCTTCCATATGCTCTTGCGCTTAATCCTAATTTATCGAATGCTGCTTTTAAAATGTCTTTTCCTTTTGAATCTAATACGCAGTATTTTTCGATTAGTGTTGGTGTTAGTTCAGAATTAGAGAAAATGCCGTGTTCTTTGTACCTAGCTTGTTGCAAAAGTCTAGCATTATTTACTCGAGTTCTGATAGTCTCTGAAGTTTCTTCGTTAGAGTTTTGTTCTAAATTTTTATATTTTACAGGAGTTACTTCTATATGAATATCAATTCTATCTAACAATGGTCCGCTTATTTTACTCATATAGTTTGATATTTGTTTCGGAGTGCAAGTGCATTCTTTTTCTTTAGAGCCATAATAGCCACAAGGGCAAGGATTCATACTAGAAACAAACATAAAATTACAAGGATATGTAAGTGTTGCATTAACTCTGGAAATTGTAACAATT
>JAISHG010000095.1 GCA_031262685.1 Lachnospiraceae bacterium
ACATGAATTGTTTAGAAAAAGTTATTAAATCTAGAAATTTAGAAAAAGTGTTAAAAGTAAAAATTAGTGAAGAAATATATAATAATTTAAGAGGTGTGATTATTGGTAATTAGTAAAGTTTATGGACTGCTTGGACTATGTACTAAAGCAGGAGGATTGGTTTCTGGAACAGATATATGTATAGAAACTATAGATAAAAGGAAAGCAAGGTTATTATTAGTAGCAACAGATGCAGCAGAGCGAACGAAAGAAAACTTTAAGTATCTAGCGAATCAAAAAAATGTTACATATTTAGAGTTTGGAACCATAGAAGAGTTAAGTAAATCTATAGGAAAAAACAATAAAGCAGTAATTTGTATAACTAATAAGAATTTAGCGCAAGAAGTGGAAAAAATAATTTGTGGGGGTGTTGCTATTGGGTAATAAAGTAAAAATACATGAAATAGCTAAAAAATTAAATTTAAATAGTAAAGAAATATTAGAAAGAGCAAATGAACTCAATATAAAAGCAACATCGCATTTAAGTTCAATCGAAGAAGATGAAGCAAAAAAATTAGAAAATAGTTTTACTGCTAAATCTGTTAAAAAAGAAGAAAAGGCTAAGCCAGAAGTGCCAGTAATAATTCGTAGAGAAGTTATTATAGCAGATAAAGAAGAAGTTAAAGTAAAAAAACCAGAAAAAACAGCTGCTGAAATTGGTTTTGTAGAACAAAAAAGAAAGACAGATTATAATATTGTATATAGAAACAGACCAGCAAAACCGCTTACAGCAAGTGAGCTTTTTGGCGTGTCTAAACCAAAAGTTGAAGAAGTAAAAGTTAAAGAAGAAAAGATAGAAGTGCCAGAACTACGAGAAGTAACAGAAGAGCCAAAGGAAGAAACAGTTTCTAATACAGAGACTGTAGATAAGCCAGTAGCTCCTGTAGAACAAAGACCATACAATAATAATCGTCCATTTAATAGAGACGGATATAATCAAAATAGACCATATAACAATAATCGCCCATTCAATAGAGATGGGAATAATCAAAATTCATACAATAATAATCGTCCATTTAACAGGGATGGAAACAATCAAAATAGGGACTATAATAATCGACCATTTAATAGAGATGGAAATAATCAAAATTCATACAATAATAATCGTCCATTTAATAGAGATGGAAACAATCAAAACAGACCATACAATAATAATAATCGTCCGTTTAACAGAGATGGTGGAAATAGACCTTTTAATAACGATGGAAGAAGAAATGGACCAGGTGGATTTAATAACGGATACAACAATAGGGCATTAAACGAAAAGAGAATAGAAAAAAATATTAAAGATATAATGTCTACAGAAATAATGGAAAAAGAAAACGTTAGAGAATATGCAAATAAGGCTATAGATAAACAAAAAGTAAACAATAGATACGACGAAAACAAGGCGGCAAAGAAAAATACAAAATCAAGAAAAGGTAATGAATACGACGAGGGAAAACTAAAAGGATTAAAACAAGCAGATAACTTATCTTCAATGTTTGATGAAGGTTCTATGTTAGATTATTACGATTTAACAACGGCTAGAGGTAAAAGAAATAGAAAGAAAAATCAGTTTATAGAAGATAGAGTTAAACAAAAAATATTCCAATTAACAGATATAACAATACCAGACGGAATAAGCGTAAAAGATTTAGCTACTGAATTAAAGAAAACTAGTGGAGATATAATTAAAAAATTACTAGGCTATGGAATTCTTGCTACAATAAATAATGAAGTGGACTTTGATACCGCATTTTTAATTGCACAAGAATTTGGAATAACAGCTCACAAAAAGGAAATAGTAACTGAGGAAGATATTCTATTCGATGATACAGAAGATGGAGCAGATGAATTAGTAGAAAGAGCTCCTGTTGTAGTTGTAATGGGTCACGTTGATCATGGAAAAACATCTTTATTAGATGCTATTAGAAAAACTAACGTAATAGACGCCGAAGCAGGAGGAATTACACAACATATTGGTGCATACAAAGTTGAGATAAATAATCGTGAAATAACATTTTTAGATACACCAGGTCACGAAGCATTTACAAGTATGAGAGCAAGAGGTGCTCAAATTACAGATATTGCAATATTAGTTGTTGCGGCAAACGATGGGGTTATGCCTCAAACTATAGAAGCTATAAATCATGCTAAAGCAGCTGGAATTCCTATAATAGTAGCATTAAATAAAATAGATTTAGATGGTGCAAATCCAGAAAAAGTTAAACAAGAATTAACAGAGTATGGTTTGGTTCCAGAAGAATGGGGTGGAGATACAATATTTGTTCCTATTTCTGCAAAGAAAGGAACTAATATAGATACTCTACTTGAAATGGTGCTTTTAGCAGCCGATATGAAAGAACTAAAAGTAAATGTAAAAAAACAAGCAAAAGGTGCCGTAATAGAAGCAAAACTAGACAAAACAAAAGGACCTATTACAACACTATTAGTACAACGTGGAACTTTAGATGTTGGAGATACAATTGTTTTAGGTTCAGTAATTGGTAGAATAAGAACAATGTTAAACGATAAAGGTCAAAGTGTAAAAAAAGCAGGACCTTCTACACCAGTTGAAATAACCGGTTTAACAGAAGTGCCTGAAGCAGGGGAAGTATTCTACGAAGTAAAAGACGAAAAAACAGCTAAACACTTAATAGAAAGAAGAAAACGTCAAGCAAGAGATAAAGTATTAAACGAGACTTCAAGAGTAACATTAGATAGCTTGTTTAATCAAATTGAACAAGGAAAATTAAAACAATTAAACTTAATAATAAAAGCGGATGTTCAAGGTTCAGTAGAAGCTGTAAAACAGTCTATGGAGAAATTATCAAATGACGAAGTAAAAGTAAAAGTTATTCACTCAAGTGTTGGTGCTGTTACTGAAACAGATGTATCACTTGCAAAAGTATCAAACGCAATAATTATAGCATTTAATGTAAGACCAGAAGCAAATGCAAAAGATATAGCAGAAAAAGATGAAGTTCAAATAAAAACATATTCAGTAATATACAGTGCTATAGAAGATGTAGAAGCCGCAATGAAAGGAATGCTAGATCCAGTATTCGAAGAAAAAGTAATAGGAAATGCAGAAATTAGACAAGTATTTAAAGTTTCAAATGTAGGAACAATAGCAGGATGTTATGTAACAAATGGAAAAGTTGCAAGAAATGCAGGAGTACGTTTATTAAGAGATAATGTGGTTGTATATGAAGGAAAACTTATATCATTAAAGAGATTTAAAGATGATGCAAAAGAAGTTGCAACTGGTTATGAGTGCGGGATACAACTAGAAGACTTTAATGATATAAAAGAATTAGACGTTCTAGAAGTCTACATTATGGAAGAAATAAAAAGGTAGGAACGTATTGTATATGCATGGGAAACCGAAAGAAATGATGTAGGGGCGCACGACCCTGCGCCCGGAAAATAGAAATAAAAAGATAAATGTGGAGGAATAAATGCAAAGAAAAAATACTAGCAGAATGAATAGAATAGACGAGGAATTAAAAAAAGAGCTTAGTAATATAATTAGCTATGAGCTTAAGAATTCTAAAATTACAGGACTTGTTAGTGTAACAAAAGTAAAAACAACTCCAGATTTGCGATATGCTAGAGTATATGTAAGTATATTAAATTCTAAAAACAAGAAGGATACTCTAGAAGGGCTAACTAATGGAGTAGGTTATATGAGAAGTAAAATTGCTGAGAGAATAAATTTACGTATAACACCTGAAATAGTAATTCAAATAGATGAATCAGCAGAATATGGTGCAAAAATCGATTCAATAATCAATGAACTAAAAAAGAAATAGTTATTAAGAAAAGCCAAATAGAAAGGCGGAACGATTATGACACTTGATAATATTAAAGAAGAGATAATGAGTGCTAAAAATATAGCTATATTAACGCATGAATCACCAGATGGAGATGCAGTAGGAAGTGCGCTTGCAATGTACAATGCACTAAAACAATTAGGTAAAGATGTAGACTTAATAATGCCAGAATATCCATCAATTTTTGCTTTTTTACCTTCTGCAAAAGAAATAAAAGAAACTGGAAAAGAAGATTCATACGATTTAGCTATTGCTGTTGATTGTTCAGATTTAAAAAGGATAGCAGGAGATACAAATTTCGAAAATGCAAATACAACTATTTCAATTGACCACCATGGTGTTAATACAATGTTTGCAGATTACAATTTCGTAAATCCAGCAATACCAGCATGTGCACAAATACTTATTACAGTATTAGAATATATAGGTGTTCAAATAACAAAAGATATTGGAACATGTATTGTTGCAGGAATCATTACAGATACGGGTGGATTTAAATATCAAGGAGTAACTTCAGAAACATTTGAATTTGTTGCAAGATTATTAAACGAAGGGGTTAATGTGTCTGATGTTTACAAAAGAGTTTTTCAAACAATAACAAAAACTTCTTTCGAATTAAAAAAACTAGCGATGAATAGAATGGAGTTTTTGGAAAACGGCAAAATTACATATACATATATAACAGAAGAAGACAAAAATAACATAGGCTCTCAAAATGGAGACCACGAAGGAATAGTAGAACTTGGAAGAGACGTTGAAGGAGTTGAAGTGTCAATATTCATTAGGCAGGAAAAAGATGGCTATAAAGTTTCACTTCGTTCAAACAACTATGTAAATGTTTCAGACATAGCCTTGTTATTTGGAGGCGGAGGACACCCTAGAGCATCAGGTTTTACAATGAACTTACCATTAGATGAAGCAAAAGAAAGAATAATAAGTAAAGTAAAAATGTACTTATAAAGGAGTAATTTTATGGAACTAATAAGTTATTTGTTAATTATGTTTAGTATAATGTTTTG
>JAISHG010000028.1 GCA_031262685.1 Lachnospiraceae bacterium
ATATAATATAGAGGAAATAATATATTTGGTGGTGTATGTATGAAAATAGGTTTAGCATTAAGTGGTGGTGGAGTTAGAGGAATTGCGCATGCAGGTGCAATAAAAGCGTTAGAAGAAAATAATATTCATATAGATATAATAGGTGGAACAAGTGCAGGAAGCCTTGTTGCAGCGCTCTATGCAATAGGATACTCTCCATATTACATATATATACTATTTAAGAAATATGCAGAGAGTATAACAGAGCTAAATACTGGGCTTTTTTCGTCTGGTATAAAGAATTTTGTATTTGGTAAAAAGATAGCTATAAATGGTTTGAAAACAGGAGAAAGCATAGAAAAAGCATATAACGATTTGTGTTTAAAAAAAGGAATTAGATTAATGGAACAGATTAAAATGCCAATTGTTATTCCTGCAGTTGATTTAGTAACAGAAAAAGAATATGTATTTACATCAAATACTCCAGATGAAAATGAGAAAGAAAAGTATATAACCAATATATCTGTTGGCAAAGCAGTAAGATCAAGTGCAAGTTTTCCACTTGTGTTTTCGCCTTGCGAGTATAAAAACCATATGTTTATAGATGGAGGAGTATTGGATAATACTCCTGCTAACGAAGTAAAAAAAATGGGTGCAGATAAAGTAATATCTATTAAGTTTGAAAGCGATAAAATAACAGATGATAGCAATATTATGGATATAGTAATGAAAGTAATAGATATAATGGGGAGTAAAGTTTCGGAAGAAAGTTTAAATATTAGTGATTGCATACTAACTATTCCTTCGGATGGAACAGGTTTACTAGATACTTCTAATATAGAATTTTGCTATAGATCTCGGATATAATACAGTAATAAATCAGATTGATGAAATAAAAAAAGTGTTAGAAATAAAAAAGATGGAACTTTAAGAAAAGTTCCATCTTTTTTATTTTGTATTAATTAATGCTCAATGCTTAAAGTACTGAAGAAGAATCTTCTATACCTACTATATAGTTATTTAATCCTTTTTTCATTGTGTAAAATGTAATGTTACCAGTTTCTTTTTCTCCGTCTTTTTTAACACTAACTTTTACTTTTACTTTTGTTAGCTTATTCGAATTTTTTACTTTAGAAACAGAAATGAATTCTTTTATTTCAATTTCTAAATCGTCTGTATCTAATTTTTCGAAATTTTCTAAAAATGTTTCTGCAGATTCGTTTATTTCTTCCACTTCATCACTGTCTTTTGTGATGTCTTTGTAATTATCGTTGAAGTCTTCTAAATCATAATCATAATTACTTTTGTTATAGCAATCATTAAATGCTTTTTGACCAACAAAATCTATAACTTGTTCCATCTTTTTTGAGTCTGCTTTCGAAAATGCTTTTATGTAGTCTTTTACAGCATCTTTAGGACTTCTTGTAAATATGTTAAATCCAACAATTAAAGCAACAAGTGCTACTATAGCTACAATTACTAATACTAGATTTTTTTGTACAAAGTTTTTGGCAGCAAAAAAAGCCTTTTTTAAAACATCTAAAACTTTAAAAGCAACTGACTTAACTGTTTCAATTGCAGGTTCTGCAGTGTTAGATTTGTTTGTTGAAGATGTTTTTGAACTTTCTTCATTTTTAACAGTTTCCATTGGTACTTCTTCTTTCTTTTGTTCAACATTATTTTGAACAGGTTCTTCGTTTTTATTTTCATTAATTTCGTTATCATTATTATTCATAACATACCTCCTAAAAAATTATATGACAATGATATAATATAAATTACTAGTTGTCAACGAAATAAAATTAAATTAACATAAGCATACGCGTTTGACGTAAAGTACAAAAAAGATTATAATATTACTATGACACTTTATTTTAGTGACTTTTAAGAAAATTATGGAGTAACTACTCTATATATTAAATGGAGGTATTCAATATGAATACGGAAAGAGAAGTAAAATCTGTTACATTTGACGAGGAGCAATCGAATTTTATGGGCTGCAAAGAGTACAGAGTAACTATGTCTGACGAAGGGCAAATATACATTTCTTTATACTCTAACTGTGATGAATACACAGCTATGTCTAAGTATGGTTTGAAGTATTTTGAAGTGGAGAGTGATGTTTCTGGAAAATGGAAACTTCTGGGAATGACAGACGAAGAACTCGAGGACATCAAATCTGCGAAATACATTGAAGAAGGCTTTTCTTCCGACGTAGAAGGCATCATTGCAAGTACGAAAACTATTTTGGAAAGAATAGCGGAAAAGAGTCAGCCTTATCCAGAGGTTAGCGAGATGCTTAAAAACCTTACGGATGCTACTGAGAAAGTAAAGAGTATTTCTGAAAGAAGAAGAGCTTTACGCAAAAAGGCAAGTGGCATTGTTACTGCACTGCCAGTCCTGAAGATCGAAGGTATGCTATGGTCTTCGGATGAAGCAGAAAAGGTAATGAATGTGATTCGTCATTATCCCGAATTTAAGGGAAAGACAGTTATTCTTGATATCTCTAATAGATTCTTTGATTTTTTAAAGAATGAAGAAAATGCATATTTTCTTAGAGACAGTGGAACGTTCGAGAGACCCAGCTATTCCTACTTAGTAAAACTATAAGGAAGGGTTTACCTCCGCAAAAGTCACGTACGCCGAACTATTAATTTAGTTTGGCGTATATTTATTTCTGAAAAAATTTCCTACTAAAATTTTATCGTTATAGTTTGTAAATTAATAAATTAAACTGTTCCATTTTAAAAATATATATGGTAGAATGTTTTTTAGATGCGGGTATAGTTTAGTGGTAGAATTGCGAAGCTTCCGACCTCGTGAGGCGAGTTCGATTCTCGCTACCCGCTCCAAAATGTGTTGACACACATTTACAAAAATATAAGGAGGATTTTATGGAACCAATAATTTTAAACCATCCATTAATAGAACACAAACTTACAATACTTAGAGATAAAACTACAGGAACAAAGGCATTTAGGGAAATAGCAGGAGAAATCGCAACATTTTTATGTTATGAAGCACTAAAAGATGCAGAATTGAATGAAGTAGAAATAGAAACACCAATCACTAAAATGAAAGCAAAAGTATTAAACGAAGATAAATACGCATTCGTTCCAATTTTAAGAGCAGGAATGAGTATGGTAGATGGTTTATTAAATGTTATACCAAACGCAAAAATTGGACATATTGGTATGTACAGAAATGAAGAAACTCTTATGCCAATAGAGTACTATTTTAAAGTTCCGAAAGATATTGAAAATAGAGAAGTTATTTTATTAGATCCAATGCTTGCAACAGGTGGTACTGGAGTAGATGCAATAGCTCAAATTAAAAAAAGAGGAGTTAAAAAAATAAAATTCTTGTCTATAATAGCAGCGCCAGAGGGTATAGAGAAAATAACGAAAACACATCCAGATGTACAAATATATTGTGCTGCATTAGATGAACACTTAAATGATGTAGGATACATAGTTCCTGGATTAGGAGATGCAGGAGATAGAATATACGGTACAAAATAGGAGGATTTAATGAAAATATCTGATACCAAGGAATTAGAAAAAATAGCAAAAAAAGTTCGTAGAAACATAATAGAAGCTGTATATTCGGGAAAATCTGGTCATCCTGGGGGTTCTTTATCTTGTGCAGATATATTAACAGTGTTGTATTTTAATCAAATGCATGTAAACCCAGAAGAACCAAAGTCTGTGGCAAGAGATAGATTTATACTATCTAAAGGACATGCATCACCAGCACTATATGGAGTATTAGCAGAAAGAGGATATTTCAGTAGAGAAGATATAATAACGTTTCGTGGATTAGAAAGTAAACTTCAAGGACATCCAGATATGAATAAAGTACCGGGAGTAGATGTTTCAACGGGTTCATTAGGGCAAGGATTATCAATGGCTAATGGGATGGCATTATCCTCAAAATTAAATAAAGATGGTCTAAGAATTTATTGCTTAGTAGGAGATGGAGAAATTGAAGAAGGACAAATTTGGGAAGCGGCAATGACATCTTCACATTATAAACTAGATAATTTATGTTTAATTATAGATAATAATAATTTGCAAATAGACGGAACTATCACAGAAGTTAAAGGACTAGTTTCTATAGAAGAAAAATTTAAAAGTTTTGGTTTTGAGACGATAAAAATGGATGGTCACAATATTCCAGAAATAATAGAAGCATTTGAACAAGCAAAAAAAATAAAAGGAAAACCAACTGCTATAATTGCAAATACGGTAAAAGGTAAAGGTGTATCCTTTATGGAAAACAAAGCCGGATGGCATGGGAAAGCACCAAATGAAGAAGAATACAATCTAGCAATAGAGGAACTTAAATAAATTACATACGATAAATATGAATGGAAGGATAAATATGATACTAAAGAGAATAAAAGTCAAGGTAAATGCAGATTTGGAGACAAATTGCTATATTGTGGTAGATGAGAAAACAAAAGAAGGTATAGTATTAGATCCTGCCGGAAATGTTAATGAAATTCTAGAAATCTTAAATAATTTACAGTCAATGTTAAAATATATATTAATAACTCATGCACATGGAGACCATATTGTTGCTACAAATGAATTAAAACAAAAAACAGAAGCACAAGTTTTAATTCATAGGTTCGATAAAGAGGGATTAACGAATTCATCAATAAATTTAGCAGAGTATATAGGATTAAATAATATTAGTGTTCCAGACGCAACAATAATTGACGATAACGATATTCTTCATGTGCGGAGAATTAGAATTTAGAGTAATACACACACCAGGACACACAAAGGGAAGTATTTGT
>JAISHG010000099.1 GCA_031262685.1 Lachnospiraceae bacterium
GGTAAAAGATTCAGTGCCGTTTGGACCATTTATAGTAGTATCTGCCTTTGCACACATGTTAATTCCATCTACAATACTAGTAAACTTTTTACTTACAATATTTGTTTTAGGAAAATATAAAGTATAAGGAAGTGCAATATTATGAATGAAAAATTAGTGTACTTAAGAAATAAACTAAAAACTCAAAATATTGATGGAATGATAATAACTAATTCTTCGAATGTAAGTTATTTGTTGGGAATTCCAAGTAGTATAGAAGCAATTCTGCTAATAACCAAAAAAGAAAATATATGTATAACAGACGCTAGATATATTGAGTTAATAAATAAGATAATAACCGTGTACGATGAAATTGTTGTTACCAATATAAAAGATGTTTCAAAAGACGATTTTGAAAACTATTTTGCGTTTCACGAAAATATAGGTTTTGAAGAGTACACATTAACCTATATGGAATACAAAAAAATGATGCATACATACAAACTAAATAATGCAGTAGAAACAGATAAAATAATAGAAAAGCAAAGAATGATAAAAGATGATGATGAAATTCAAAACATAAAAAAAGCATGTGAAATTACAGATAACTGTTTCAAACATTTAACTAATTTTATACAAATAGGAATGACAGAAAAAGAAATTGCATTTGAAATAGAAAAATACTTTAAGCTAAATGGCGCAGACGACATATCTTTTAAGCCTATAGTTGCATCAGGAGTAAATTCTTCCGTGCCGCACGCAATTCCTACAGATAAAAAAATAGAAGAATTCGATATAATAACAATAGATATGGGATGTAAGTATAACGGCTATTGTTCAGATATGACAAGAACTATATTTGTAAAAGGTGTAAAGCCAGAATATAAAGCGGTGTATGATTTAGTATTAAAAAATCAATTACTTACACTTGACGAAATAAAAGATGGTAAATCTATAAAGTCATTATCTCAACTAGTTGAGAATGATTTTAAATTATATGGATATGATTTAGTACATAGTCTAGGACATGGGGTAGGATTGCAAATCCACGAAATGCCTGCAGTATCTGCTAAAAATGATACAAACTTAAAGCAAAACGAAGTAATAACAAGTGAGCCAGGAATATATGTGTTTGGACGTTTTGGAGTAAGGATAGAAGATACTGTATTGGTTGGAAAAGAAGGCGGAACAGCACTTACTAATACAACTAAAGATTATGTTATAATATAGACTTTTTTTCTTAAACATGTTAATATTCATAGTGTTTTATGGGTTTAATTTAAAACCTAAATATTTTTTGAGGATGATAAAAAATGAAAGCTATAGAACTTAGAAACAAATATTTAAATTTTTTTAAAAGTAAAGGGCACAGCATAATACCAAGTAGTCCGTTAGTTCCAGAAAATGACCCATCAGTTTTATTCACAACTGCTGGAATGCATCCATTGGTTCCATATTTACTTGGAGAAGTGCATCCGGCAGGAAAAAGACTTACAGATTATCAAAAGTGTTTACGTACTGACGATATAGAAGAAGTTGGAGATACAGGTCATTTAACATATTTCGAAATGATGGGAAATTGGTCTTTAGGAGATTATTTTAAAAAAGAATCTATAAATTATAGTTATGAATTTCTAACAAAAGAGCTTAATATACCAGTAGAAAAGATTTCTGTAACATGTTTTGAAGGCGATAGCGATTGCCAAAAAGATACAGAATCTGCAGAAATTTGGGAATCATTAGGCATACCAAAATCTAGAATATATTATTTCGGTAAAAAAGAAAACTGGTGGGGACCTGCTGGAACACATGGACCATGTGGACCAGATACAGAAATATTTTATGATACGGGAAAAGAGAAATGTAGCGAAGAATGTAATCCGTCTTGTAATTGTGGAAAATACTTAGAAATATGGAACAATGTATTTATGCAATACAATAAAACCTTAGATGGAAAGTATGAAGAATTAAAACAAAAAAACGTAGATACAGGTCTTGGATTAGAACGTACAACTATGGTGTTACAAGGGAAAAGTAGTGTATTCGAAATAGAAATATTTAAGCCTATAATGGACAAACTAGATGAATTATCCATTGTAAAAAATGAGAAAAGTTTTAGAATAATTGCAGAACATTTAAGAGCAAGTATAATGCTTATAGCAGATGGAGTTAAGCCATCTAACATAGAGCAAGGATATATTCTTAGAAGACTGATAAGAAGAATAATTAGACACCTAAAAAATGTAGGAATAAATGCAAATTTAATTAAAGATTTGTTAGTTTTAAATATAGATATTTTAAAAGATATGTATCCAGAACTAGTTAAAAAGCAAGAAGAAATATTATTAGTGGTTGAAGCGGAAAAAGAGAAATTTACAAAGACTTTAGAAAACGGAGAAAAAGAGTTTCTTAAAGCATTAAATAGAGCAAAAAGCGAAGGAAAGACTACAATAGATGGTGCGACAGTATTTAAATTGTACGAAACATATGGCTTTCCTCCAGAAATAACAGAAGAACTTGCAAAAGAAAACGATGTAAAATTAGATTTAAAAGAGTACGAAGTTTTATATAAAAAACACCAAGAAAAATCTAGACAAGGAGCAGAGCAAAAATTCAAAGGTGGTTTGGCAGAAAGAAATGAAGAAACAATTTCTTATCATACAGCAACACATCTTCTTCATAAAGCTCTTAGAATGGTTTTGGGAGAACATGTTGCTCAAAAAGGTTCTAATATAACAGTAGAAAGACTAAGATTTGACTTTTCACATCCTGCTAAAGTTACAGAAGAAGAACTAAAAAAAGTTGAGCAAATTGTAAACGAACAAATAGAAAAAAAATTAGATGTTGTATGCGAAGAAATGAGCATAGAAGATGCTAAAAAAAGTGGTGCAATAGGCTTGTTCGAAAACAAATATGGTGACATTGTAAAGGTATATACAATAGGAGATTTTAGCAAAGAAATATGTGGTGGACCACACGTAAAAAATACAGGAGAACTTGGTAAATTTGTTATTAAAAAAGAAGAAGCAAGTTCTGCCGGTGTACGAAGAATTAAGGCCGTTTTAACAAATAATTAACAAATATAGGATGTATTGGCGGATGCTTTTGTAGGGGCGTATTGCATACGCCCTGACCCGTAATGGATATCTTGATTAGGAGGATAAAAGATGGAAGATTGTATATTTTGCAAAATAATAAATAAAGAAATCAATTCTAAAATACTATACGAAGACGAAGAAATAATTGCGTTTAACGACATAAATCCGATAGCACCAATTCATATATTGGTTCTACCTAAAAAACATATTAGTAAGTTAACAGACTTAAAAAAAGAGGACGAAGCTGTCATAGGCAAAATAATGAGTGTAATAAACAAACTAGCAAAAGAAAACAATATTGCAGAAACTGGCTTTAGAGTAGTAGCTAATTGCGGAGTAGATGGAGGACAAGCAGTAGGGCATATTCATTTCCATTTATTGGGTGGAAGAAAGTTAGAAAATAAAATGTAGAATAATATACTTTAATGTAAAGATATGTTATAATTAATATATGTGTATTTGGAGGTGTTTTATATGAATATAAAACAAATGGATAATAAAAAGAAAGTTGTAATAATAGTAGTTTTAGTAGTAATAGCATTAGCAATATTATCTTTTGTAATTTACAAAGGGTACGATATATTTGTAAACAAAAAAACTAGTACAGTAGCACAAGAAGAATATGATCATTCTGGCAACAAGAAAAACCAAAACTCAGATGTACCAGCAGGAGATGAAGGACCAATAGCAGATATAGAAGGAAATATAGAACAAATTGGTAGTGATACTGGAAAAACAAAAACATATTATAAAGGATTTCCAATGACAGGAACAATAGAAATTCCTAAAACAGGAATTAAATATCCAATATTAGAAACTGCTACTAAAAAATCTTTAGAGACTGCAATATGTATATTATATCCAGAAGATGCAGTAATAAATGGTGTTGGGAATTTATGTTTAGTGGGACATAATTATAGAAATGGAACATTTTTTTCAGATAACAAAAAGTTAATAGCAGGAGATAGCATATATATTACAGATCTTTCAGGAAACAAAGTAACTTACAAAGTATATAGCGTTTTTGAAGTAGATGATACTGACGCATCATTTATGGTTCAAGATACAAATGGCGCAAAAGAAGTAAGTTTATCAACATGTACAGACGACAGTGAAAAAAGAACAATAGTAAAGGCAAGAGCTGAATAATTTTAAAGAGGATGTCCTTATCTAGGGCACCCTCATGTTAGTATAATTCAAAAGATGAGGTGATTTACGTGTATAAAAAAGTATTAACTGTTTTTATAGTAATAATTGCAATAGTTTTAATTGGTTTATTAGTTTACGCGGGATATAATGCATACATAAATTATAAGGATAGACAAGAGACAGAGGCAGCAATATCAGAGTTTGACCATAATGCAAGAAAAAATTTAGAACTTATGGAAACTGATGAACCAGCAGAAACACCTGTTATTCCAGTTCAAGAAACACCAGCTTCTGAACCCACTGCTAGCACTCCCCAAAGTACTAATACCCCTAAAAGTTCAAGCTACTCAACTTATTATAAAGGTTACGAAATGATAGGTTATATAGAAATACCTAAAACAAATGTTAAATGTGCAATAGTAAATTCTGTAGCTGTAAATGCAGTGAAATCTTCTATTGGAGTAATGTATCCGGAAAATCCAGTACTTAATACTCCAGGGAATATATCTTTAGCAGGACATAATTATAGAAATGGAACATATTTTTCAAATAACAAAAAGTTAAAATCAGGAGATGTAATATACATAACAAATAAAATTGGTACAAAATTAAAATATACCGTTTACAGTGTATATGAAACAACAGATACAGATGCATCATATATTACAAGAAATACAGGTGGAGCAATAGAAATAAG
>JAISHG010000064.1 GCA_031262685.1 Lachnospiraceae bacterium
TTCCATCGTCTTTAATCGAAAGATTTTCTATACATTCATTTAACATTACTGGTATATGATTGAATTCGATTATTTTAAAAATCTCCTCTCAGATATAGTGCAAAACAGATGCCCTAATAATTTCGTATTGGGACACCTGTTTTATAATCTTTTGCTTGGGCGCATGGTCATGCGCCCCTACATGTGTCTTTTGTTTTTTAATTCTAGGGCGGACAGAGGCGTCCGCCCCTACATTTTTCTTTTGAATTTTTGAATTTTTCTTTCGTATTTGTTGTTTCTTTTGTTTTCTTAGGGCGTATGCAATACGCCCCTACACCTTTTCTTTTGTTCTTTGCGGGCCCGCGAAAATCGCGACCCCTACATTTTTCTTTAGTACCTTGTTGGGCGCAAGCATGCGCCCCTACATTTGTCTTTTGTATTTATATAAACTTTTGCAAGTTATATACCTAAGTTTGTCATGTGAACTGCTATTTCTTCTGCTGAAATGTTTCCATCACATTGTTTCCATTTCTCTTTACTCCAAATCTCTAGTCTAGAATTCATTCCAATTGTTATTACGTCTTTATCTATTCCTGCAAATTCTCTTAGATTACTAGATATAAGGAATCTTCCTTGTTTATCCATTTCACACTCTATTGCACCAGCAAAGAAAAATCTTGTAAAGTCTCTAGCGTTTTTATCTGAAATTGGCAAAGCTTTTAGCTTTTCTTGAAATGCTTGCCACTCGTTTATTGGAAAAACAAATAAGCAACCATCTAATCCTTTTGTAACAATAAACTTATAACCTATTTCGTCTCTAATTTTAGAAGGCATTATTAATCTACCTTTAACATCTACAGAATGTTCGTATTCACCGATTAACATATTTGTTTCACCTTCTCTCACTTTTGCTCCACTTTAAACCACTTTTCTCCACTTCAGTGTCATTTTATTATATAAAAAAAAAAATTGCAAGTATTTTTTGCAATTTTTTTAATTTTTATTGAATTATTTTTTTGCCCGATATTTTTTTGTTAAATTCAAAAATTTCTCTTTGAGGTATTATTATTTCTTTTTTATGAAGTTCTTTTAATTTACTCTCTATTTCTTCCTCATTTATACAATCTATTTCGGGATTTGTAGCTTCTCTAAGCAGCTTTGGTTCTTGCTTTCCTTCGAATAATTTAAGTATTTTACCCAATAACGGAAACTTAAACTGTTCTACCACAATTTTAGAAAGTTCTTTATTGTTAAATTCTGTATCTACTGATTTATACTTTTTATATGCATGTTTTTTGAATTTTCTTTGTTTTAGATTAGAAATTTTAGCAAATTCGTGCAATACCTTTTTATCGTTTATTTCTTTTTTTACTACATTCCATTCTAAAGATAAATTTCTTTTTGCTTGCATTAAACTATCTACAATTTTAAATTTTGCATATTGTTCTGCAATTTTTCTTTCTTTTGTATAGTTTGTGTCTATACTTTTTTCATAAGACAATCTTTTTTCTAATATCTCCAATGCTAAATTATACATCTTTGCATAAGCACTAGAAACTTCTTTGCTAGAAAAAGCGCTTTCCGGAACCGCTTCTATTTGAGCTATTATTTCCTGAAATTCTTCCAAATATTTATTTACATCCATATATGAATATTTCTCTAAAAAAAATTCATCAAATATTGCTCTTCCTTTATCTTTAAGTCTCGCAAATTCAAATTCGTTTATATTAAAAGCAGCAACAATCATAGATATTACATATGCGGTTTTTCTATTGTAGTCATTTCTGTCATTTTCACTTACACGACAGGTTGTAAACATTTCATTTGAAAATGGTACTTTTCCTGTTAAATAATTTGCTCCTACTTCTTCTGCATATTTATGAAGTTCTATTTGATTTGTGCAGTTTGATTCTACTACATTCAAACCATTTTCATAGGTATTAGTTACAAACTTTGTATAATCTGTTGCATTGCCTTGTTCTCTAAACATATTTTTTATTATTACATTGTTTGAGTATGTTAACAAATTTTTATTGATTACAATTTTTTTCTCTTCCGGTTTAAACTGTACGCATTTTTTCTTTAGCTTTCCTATTTCAATTTTCTCTACATTTATTTTATAATTTTTTACTTTTTTAATTAGTTCATCTCTGCTCCAATCATAAAGTTTAGCACTACGCAAAAAATATTCTTTTATGAATGGCACATATTTTTTGTCGTAACTCTTTTGTTCTATTAAAGTATTTACTTCTAATAATATTTTTTCTTTTGATAATTTAGAGCTGTAAAGTTTAAAATTCCCTCTTACTTCATGAATAAATTTAGAATTATCTTGCGTTTTTATGGCTTCATATGTATTCGTATTAAGAATTTTATCTTGCTCCCTAAAAGAAGCATAAATATATTCATTTATAACCTCATCTGATTTGTTCAATCTTATTTTTTCATCTAAAAAAATAAATTTATTTTCTAAATCTACTTTGCATCTTTCTTTTCCAATATTTATAAAGCGTATACTATTTATTTTACTGGTATACTCTTCTAAATTCTTTTCTATATCTGAATCTGTCCAATTATATATAATTACACAGCTTAAAAAATATCTTTCAATAAAGGATAAAAACCTTTTATCGTATTTTTTAGTTTCTACAACTTCATATACTTTTTCTCTTATCTCAGTTTTATCCATGGTATATCCCCTTTACATCATTTGTACAAATTAAGTTTATCACAAGCAATTTTTTATTACAATATTTGTATTCATTACGT
>JAISHG010000126.1 GCA_031262685.1 Lachnospiraceae bacterium
AAATGCGGAGTTACCGTTAACCACCAGTTGTGTCTCAACAATCGGAAGAGAATGATGTGTCAACTTCTTTAAAGTCTCAAATTCTTTGTCAATTAATTCGTTGTCGGCTGTATCGATAGCTACTTTTAGGAAGAAAATATTCTCCCCATCGCTCCCTTTATACAAGTTTGCTACTTCTCCTTGGAAAGCATGCTCATAAAATTTATAAGTTGTACCATCCAAGTCAAGTTCAAATAGCGGAGTAGCATTTTTATACAGGTCTACAGCTTCCGTAAGTGCGTAAATGCCGGATTCGTATTCTTCCTGTGCAGCATTATAAAGTCCGTTTAAAATTGTCATTGCTTGCCCAGCAAGATACCTTTGGTCTTCTTTAGCGATGTCCGGATGAACTATTTTTGCAAGCCTATGGTAAGATTTCTTTAGTTCATCTAAATTAGTAACTTCGCCAAAGAAGTCGATTGGTCGCCGTGCTTTTACAAGCTTTTGGTAAATTTCCTTTACAGTCAATTAAAACCAACCCCTTCTATAATTATTTCCGCTTGCTCCTTTTGCGGAGCAATATACGAACGATACATAGGCAGTATACAGGAAGAGAAGTTTTCACTAATTCTCTCTTCTGATACTCCGTAAGCTGAAGTGTCTCTAGTAATTCGTCTTTTCAAACAAATGTCTAAAGGAGTATCTAAAAACACAGTCAAACTATTTTCAAGTTCTTTTAGTAATGTGATAGTATGCAACCCTTCAAATATATTTACTTGACCGAGCATAATGCACCTATCTTTTGCTATCCTTATGTTTTTAGACACCTCATACCGAGGGATTAACACCTTACCACTCGAAAGCAAAACTTTTACGTCTTGCACAAATTCTTGTGTATGAAAGGCATTAATTGAATCTGTCAGATAACCTTGTCTTGTTCTTGGAATATCTGCAATATCTTTAAAATAGTCATCTTGTTTTATGTGCGATACTGCAAATTCTTCCTTGAATTTGTTTTGTAAGTTACCCGCCAGAGTCGTTTTCCCAGAGCAAGTCCCGCCTGCAATTATTACGTTTATCACTCCTTTTAAAACTAATCTTTGCCTAATCAAATCTGTAATGTCCATCACATCAAGACCTTTCCAGTTCTTGTAGGTCCTACAGAAATAGTAGAAACCTTAACTGTAGTTAGATTTTCAATCTGACAGATATATCTCAAGCAGTTATTGGGAAGTTGTTCCTTTTCTCTTACCATTGATATATCTTCATTCCAACCATCTAATTCAGTATAAATAGGTTTACACTGTATTAAATATTTTGAAATGTTTTTGTGACTCTCTTTGATGTTTACTATAATTATGTCATTATTAATCTGTTCATACTCAAAAATTGTCTTAAAATCATCGTCTACTACACCTGTATAAAGATATTTGTCACAAATTTTTAATGTCTTAAATGAACTTAGTCTATCGACCGAAGAAAGGTATAATTCATCCACTTGATTAATTGCTTGAGCATATCGCACAAGTACAGCGTCAAACCATCCAAACCTTATCTTTCCATTCCAAAAAGATTCTTCTTGATTTAAATCACTAATACAAGCGTTTAGCTCTGCATCCTCTGTGGGAAACACTCCTAACCCGTGTCGACTTGAAAATGCCTTTGTTATGCCTATTTTTGTTGTTTTGCCTTGGATAAAGTTGCCTTCCTGTGATTCTTTAGACTTTAAGTCACAACCATTTTTCTCTTCTACTATATCAATTATACTTAAAGCATTTTTGATTGTTGTATCAAGAATCGTAGTATTTGGCTTAAGCCCATAGTTCTCATCAAGAAGTAAACCTTGTGATGCTTCAAAAATAATGTTCTTATCCTCTTGCAGTACAGACTGAATCTCACTAAAAAGTCTAAAATTGTTTTCCAGTACCAATCCAAGATAATTACACAAAATGTAATTAATACTCTTATAGTCGGTTAGAAATTCAATCTCATTTTGGAGATTTGCCCAAATATTGTCGGGCATGTTCCGTAAAATCATGTCCTTGTTGTCCTTATAAAACTTAAATACACAATAGTATAATTCCTCCAATCTTTGATAAAGAAATTTCCTATCGTATAAATCTTTCATTTGGACTCCAAGTCCTTTTCCTAGAAGATTTTTTTCTCTAAGAAGTGTTCTTACTTCACTAACTCCCGAGCCAACACTTCCTCGCCTTTCGTTGCCTTTGCCAAGCTCACGAAGATGATTCATAAACTTATGGTATGGCGTTACAATGTAGCATTTTTCGTCGATGAAAATCCTTGATAAAACCGTCTTTGGGCTTAAGTTTGTCTTCAGAGAAAACTGTCTTACTTCTTCAATCAAATCGCATGGATTAACTACCATATTACTTGAAAGATAAGCATTTGCTTCCTCTTTAAACATCCCCGAGCCTAATTGACTAAACTTGTGAACAATGCCTTCGGGCGTTGTTACCGTGTGCGAAGCCTGAGAACCACCGTTGTATCTAATAATTTGTCTTACGTCATATTTGTAAGCAAGATAATCAACAAATGTTCCTTTGCCCTCATCACCAAATAACATACCTACAAGCACGAATTTTCTACCCATTCAAAAACTCCCTCCATGCACAAATCGCCTCATTGAAATGATAATTGCAGATGTTGTCACATAGCATAAACCGTCTGTAACCCAAATTATACATAAGGGTTAAATCCGAAAAGTCTGCTAAGTCGACATGCTCTCTCTTTTCGAGAGATGTGAAAATTCTTGATGCGCATATGGCATTACTGTCATTCTCTATAATTGTCTCAAGATGTTTAAGCATGCTATAGTTTTGTCCGCTTTCAAGATACAAATCGTCCCTTGCTGCCATAAGTGTACCGATTCTGTTTTTGGTTATAAGTTCGATACCTTTTAAGGATTCGATTTTTGAAACAATTTCTGCTTTTGGCATAATTGCTGCAATATCACTCAAATCCTCAAGTCTTTCAACAAATGATGCAAAAACACCATTCATTTCTTGCCGAGACATAGCTTCAAGATACTGTTTGTCGAGTTCTGTAAGGTAGCCGATAACGTCTAATTCCTTTGCTATGATGTTTACAGATTGTCCTGCGCCTACCGCTTCTTGCGGCGGAGAATCTACCAAGATTTGATTTCCTCTTGTACGCAGTATGTTTCTACAACCTCCATTCCTAAAATAGATTTTTGCGGGGTAAACCACCTCTACCTGATGATTCAGTTCAATAGCTTCATACCTCGGATCTGCCCAACGAGCAATTCGAAGTTGTCTTCCTTTAAGATCTACCCATATTCTTTTGGAATATTCCGTAGATAACTTTTTTAAGGTAGCAACAACTTCATCTACACTCATTAAAGTAGATACCCCTGTATTAATCCTTGCTTCTGAAATATCAGGGCAGCTTAAAACGTTCCGCACCATTTCAGCATTTGCCAAATTTGGCAATGTTGCAATTAATGTACACCCCTGTTTCATAACAGTTCCTCCATTTTTCTTTGTTTTGGTAATAACCAAAGCAATTTTATAAAATTTTACTGCTTGATTATATCACAGGTTCGCTGTCAAGTAAACATAAACTAGCAATAAGGTTGATAATAATTCGGCTACATAACATGTGAACGATAAGTGACTTTTTTTACACAAAAAAACAGAGCTGAATAGTAGTTCAGCTCTGTTTCATATTTTTTATGCACTTTTTAATTCTAACCTTAATTTATCTGCTATCATTGCGATGAACTCCGAATTCGTTGGCTTTCCTTTGCTTGCAGATACTGTGTAACCAAATATTCTTTCTACTGTCTCATTTTTTCCTCTACTCCATGCCACTTCTATTGCATGGCGTATTGCACGTTCTACTCTTGAAGGTGTTGTTTTGTATTTTTGAGCTATATCTGGATAAAGTAGTTTTGTTATTTGATTTATTATTTCTATATCGTTTATTACCATTATTATGGCTTCACGTAAATACTGATACCCTTTTATATGTGCAGGAACTCCTACTTCGTGAATTATATTTGTTACTAGCCCTTCTATGCTTGTATCGTCTTTTCTGCTGGCATCTACATTTTCTATGTATGGAGTTCTTATTTCCTTATTTATAAATGTCATTTTCTTTTGAGCAGGTTCGTAATATTTAATTTCTTTCATTCTTTGTATTAGCAATTCTATGTCAAAAGGTTTTACAATATAGTATTCTGCCCCAAGCGCGATGGCTTTTTGTGTTATTTTGTCTTGTCCAACAGCAGATAGCATTATGCATATTGGTGCTTTCTTTAAATTTGATTTAGATATTTTTTCTAATACCCCTAAACCATCTAAATGTGGCATTATCACATCTAGTAAAACTACATCTGGATTTGTATTTATTATCATGTCTACTGCTTCATTCCCGTCTTTTGCTAACCCTATTACTTCTAAATCTTGTTCTTTTTCTAAACTTTCTGTTAATGTCCTTGCGAATTCTTTGTTATCGTCTGCAATTAGTATGCTGATTTTTTCTTTCAATATAATTCCTCCTCGTATAAATATTTGTAATTTTTTTACAATTGGAATTATATTACATTATATTTTGTATTGCAATACTTTTTTGGAAATTTTTTCTATTTTTATCAATTACATGTATATTTCAATATATTTCGCTTTTATTCACTTTTTCCTGCCGCAAAACCTGTAGAATACGCGATTTGCAAATTAAAACCTCCAGTGTATGCGTCTACGTCTATAATCTCTCCTGCAAAACACAGTCCACTAACTAATTTTGACTCCATAGTTTTCGGATTTATTTCTTTTATAGTTATTCCTCCTGCAGTAATTATAGCTTCATCTATAGGTCTAAAGCAGCTTAACGTTAAACTAAAATTTTTAAGTAATTTTACTATACCGTTTTTTTCTTCTTTAGTAATTTCGTTTACTTGTTTTTCAGGATTGATTTTAGATAAGCTAATTATTGTCTCTATTAGTTTTTGTGGTAATAATTTATCCAAACTATTTTTAAATCTTTTATTCTTTATTTCTTCAAAATCTCTTGTTATTCTTGCATATAATTGTTCTTCTGTTAGTGCTGGTTTTAAATCTATGCTTAAATTTATACTTTTATTTTTTAATAATTCATCTATATTTTTATATCTTAAAAGTATCGCAGAGGAGCTTAAAATTATTGGTCCAGATACTCCAAAATGAGTAAATAGCATTTCTCCAAAGTCTGTATATATTACTTTCCCTGTGTTTTCGGCAATTGTTATTGCTACATTTTTAAGCGATAACCCCTGAAGATTTTTGCACATATTTATTTCAAATACTTCTAGTGGAACTAATGATGCTTTTAGTTCGGTTACTGTGTGTCCTAGTTCTTTTGCAATTCTATATCCATCTCCCGTACTTCCCGTTGCGTTATAACTTTTTCCACCTGTTGCTAAAATAACTTTATCTGCTTTTATAAATCCATTTGCATTTACTCCAATTACACGATTTTCTTTTACTTCTACCCCTTTTACTTTGGTATTGTATTCTACTTTTACTCCTAATTCTTTTAGTTCTGCCCTTAGTGCATTTAGTACGTCTTGAGATTTATCGGATACCGGAAACACCCTGTTTCCTCTTTCGACTTTTACATCTACCTTGTGTTTTTCTAACAGTTTTATTATGTCTTCGTTTGTGAATTCGGAAAAAGCACTGTATAGGAATTTTCCATTTCCGGGTATGTTTTTTATAAATTCGTTAATAGGAAGACTGCTTGTTATATTGCATCTTCCTTTTCCTGTTATTAGTAGTTTTCTTCCGAAGCGAATCCATTTTTTCTAGTATGGTTACATTGTTTCCTTGTCTTGCAGATGAGATGGCAGCAAGCATTCCTGCAGGACCCCCACCTATTACAATTACATCCATTCTATTTTCCTCTTTCTTTGTTTTTACAAAATTATATATAATGATTGTCTAAAACATCCGCCACTTTTAGCTTTAGTCGGATGAAAACTTTTCTCCTCGCTGCTCGAAAAGTATTATCCGACACGCTACGTGGCTACATCTGTACTTTTTAAAGTAGATTTTCTACAGCTCTAATTACGCCTAGTTTTCCGTATTCGTATGTGAGTCCGCCTTGTAAAAATGCAGTATATGGCTCTCTGATTGGTGCATCGCAAGACAATTCTATTGACGAACCTGCGGTGAATGTTCCTGCTGCCATTATTACTTTATCTGTGTAACCTGGCATATCCCATGGCTCTGGTACAGATTTTGAATCTATTGGAGATCCCATTTGTATTCCTTGGCAAAACTTTATTAGTTTTTTGCTATCTCCAAATGTTATTGTTTGAA
Source organism: Lachnospiraceae bacterium (assembly GCA_031262685.1). Taxonomy (GTDB): domain Bacteria; phylum Bacillota; class Clostridia; order TANB77; family CAG-508; genus CAKPQL01. Next base: position 6,318 of record JAISHG010000126.1, read on the forward strand.
CTATATCTGACCTATTTTCATTATATTCTGGACTCACTTCATATCCTAAATTACTCATTAGTTTGCTTGCAAAAATAGCTGTTTTTAAACTGCTTGCAACTACGCTTGGTGCAAAAAATAACCCCTGAAGTATATATTTGTTTATTCCTAAACTTGGTCCTACTTCTTTTCCTAAACCAGGAGCTGTTAGTCTTTGTGAAACTAAATCTACTAAATTCCTTCTACCTGCAACATATGCACCGTTACTAGCAATTCCTCCGCCCATATTTTTAATTAGTGAGCCTACTATTATATCTGCTCCAACTTCGCTAGGTTCTGCACTTTCTACAAATTCCCCATAGCAATTGTCTACCATTATTATTACGTTAGTATTTACTTTTCTAATCTCATCTATTATGTTTTTAATTTTTTCCATAGAAAGACTTTTTCTTGCCGAATATCCCCTTGAACGTTGAATTTCTACTAGTTTTACATCTTGCCTAGAAAGTCTTTTTGTTATGGCTTCTGTACCAAATTCATTTCCAATTAAATCTATTTGTTCATACTTTATACCATAAGACATAAGGGAACTTTCATTATTTACTAAACCTATTACCTCGTCTAATGTATCGTATGGTTTTCCATTGATGCTAATCATTGTTTCATTTGGATGTAATAATGCGAATAAAGTTGTAGATAAAGCATGCGTCCCAGATATAAACTGAGTTCTAACCAAGCTATCTTCTACTTTTAATATGTCTGAAAACACCTTTTCTATTGTGTCTCTTCCTATGTCTGAATAGCCATAACCAGTTGTTGATCCAAAATGCATCTCAGATATATTACATTTTTGAAATGCTTTTAATACTTTTATAGTATTTTTCAAAGATATATCATCTATTTTCTTTAATTCATCTTTTATTTCATCTTCTACTTTTAGTACTAAGTCTTCTAATTCTTTACTTATTTCATATGTTTCGTACATCCCTTAATCCTCCAAATTATTCTAGGTAGTCATATATGACTACCTATTTTGGTTAATCAACCGATTAACTTACATCTTTTATTTTTTTGTATATTGAGAATATCTTGTATATTCTACAGTTCTTTCTATTTCTTGACCATCTTTATTGTACTTTACGTACTCTCTTGTTTTTTGAGGCAACCCTGAAAGGTAGCCATAAAGAAGCAAAAATGGAGCTGCAATCGCTAAGAAAATAGTCAGATGTTCCATACAAAAATTCCTCCAAAAAGATGTAATAACTTCTAACGAAGTAACTTTATTATAGCATTGTTATTTACTTTAAGTCAACACTACACATGGGTTCTCCTCGTTGGTTAACTTTTAGAATCCTGTTCTTGGAAGTTTCGGCTTTTCTTTTTCATTTTCTACAGTTATAGTAACTATATTGTCGTATTCTACTATTACGTCTATCTCTTGACTATTTAGAATATATCCTGTCCTTGT
>JAISHG010000106.1 GCA_031262685.1 Lachnospiraceae bacterium
GGTGTAAAATATTTTAGCAACAAAGGTACAAAAATATCAGATGAGTTAGAACTAGAAATAGAAGAAATAATTGAAGGTACTGGGCTAAAAGAATTAACGGCAATAAACGATAAAATAGGGGTATCCGAAACGCGTCAAGACCTAATAGAAGAATACGTATACTTTTTTAGAAAAACGTTTGATGAAGATATAGAAAAATACAATAGAGATGATTTTGTAGTTGGAATTGATGTGGCAAATGGTGCTACATACGAAGTTGCCGATAAAGTGTTTAATGTACTAGGAATAAAACATAAAATAATAAATAGTGCACCAAATGGAGTAAATATAAACGATAATTGCGGTTCCACACATTTAGAAAACATAAAGAATTATGTAATAGAAAATAGATTAAGTTTGGGTATTGCATACGATGGAGATGGAGATAGATGCCTAGCAATAGATGAATTTGGAAATGAAATAGATGGAGACGTTATGCTTGCTATAGTATCATCGTACTTTAAAGAAAAAAGAATTTTAAAAAACAATGCTTTGGTTGCAACAGTTATGAGTAATTTGGGACTAAGCGAATATGCAGTAGATACAGATATTACTCTAAAACAAACAAAAGTAGGAGATAGATATGTTCTAGAAGAAATGCAAAATGGTGGATACAATTTAGGAGGAGAACAATCGGGACATATAATATTTTTAGACTACAATCCAACAGGAGATGGAATATTAACATCATTAATGTTAATAAAAATATTGTTAGAAAAAAACATATCAGCATCTAAAGCCGCAGAAATAATGACAATATATCCACAAACATTAGTAAATGCAAAAGTAAATTCAGAGAAAAAAGAACTATACAAAGAAAATGAAAAAATACAAAAAGCTATTAGAGAAGCGGAAGAAGAATTTAATGGGCAAGGAAGGGTTCTAATAAGACCATCAGGAACAGAACCGTTAGTAAGAGTTATGATAGAAGGAAAAGACAAAAAACAAATAGAACAAAAAGCAAAACAAATCACTGAAATCATAGAACAAGAATTGTCTTAAACAACATAATGTAATTATTCGGTCGTAGGGGCGGGGTTCGTAAGACAGGACCCGTAAGGAATACCAAACTCCGCCCTAAAAAATAAAACAACACAATGCAATTGTAGGGGCGTATTGCATACGCCCTGACCCGTTAGGAATACCAGATTCTATTCAAATAAAAGGGAGGTAACAAAAATGCAGAATCAACAAGAAAAAGCCAAAGAATATAACGAAAAAATAAAAGCCATATCTAAACAATTAGGTTTGCCAGAAAAAGACGTAATGCTATCAATAGAATATAAAGACGATATAATGCTAAATAGTCAAATAAAACAGCCTAAGGTATTTGTTATAAAGGTAAAAGCAGAAGATGGAAAAATATATCATGTTGTTGCAGATACTAACTTTATGAAACTTGCACAAATAGACGAAAAAGGTGTTGTTACCTTATCCGACGAACTAAAACAAAAATTTGAAAAATATTTAAAAACAGATGAAAAATTTATTCTAAAAGAATATAAAACAGACGAAAAAACTATAGATGATGCTGAAAAACAAAATATAGATAAGGACGATGCAGATAAAGAAAATGTAGGGGTCGGCGTCCCTGACGACCCATCTAAAACAACAGATAAACAGATGTCGGATTCTAATCCACAAAAATTAGACAAAGCCATAAAAAGTATAATTCTTGTTAGAAACAAAGAAGAATACGAAAGAGCAATAGATAAAAAGCTAGACGAAAATGTTTATATTGTTACATATGCTAACAATAAAACGACGGTAATGACAGGTGATTTAGAAAATGGTAAATTAAAAGAAATGGCAGGAATAGAAACATCAGATTTTAATACAAAACTTTTAGATGAGCTAAATATGGACAAGAGTTCTGGCTATTACCAAATGGATTCAGAAGATATAAAAACTATAACAGATGAACGTAATCCTAAATACGATTACGTTATAGTAAGAAATAGCGATTCGCCAGAAAAGAGTGTTGTGATAACAGAAACTCCTTCTAACGATGTGGATATGTATTATTACGATGAAAATGAGGATAATATTAATCAAATTGAGTTAGAAGAAAAGTATAAGATAGATGAAAAAGAATTAGAAAGAATAAGGGCAGAAAAAAGAGAATTAGAAGCTCGAGAAAGTGAATTAGAAAACGAAAAAGAAAATGCAGAATCAGAAGAAGAAATTATTGAAATAGAGGAAGAACAAGAAGAAATTGAAATAAGAGAAGAAGAAATAGAAGACGAGGAACAATGGCTTTATGGACAAAGACGTGGTCATTAGAAGGGAATGATAAGTAATGGGTAAAAATGTATTAGTTGGTGGCGCCTGGCCATATGCAAATAACTCTTTGCATTTAGGACATTTGGCGGGACTAATTTCAGGAGATATACTTGCAAGGTACCACAGGCAAATAGGAGACAATGTTTTGTATGTATCTGGAACAGATTGTCATGGAACACCAATAACACAAAGGGCAAAAAAAGAAGGAAAAACTCCAAAAGAAATATGTGAACATTACCATAACGAGTTTTCAGAAACTTTTGAAAAAATGAGTTTTTCTTACGATTTATATTCTAAAACAGACGATGATTATCATGCAAAAAAAGTACAAGAATTATTTATGAAATTATATAATAACGGATATATATACGAAAAACTTGAGCCGCAAGCATTTTGCCCAAAGTGTAATAAATTTTTACAAGACAGAGAAATACAAATAGTTTGCCCAGAATGTGGAGAAGTTACAAAAGCAGACCAATGCGACAAATGTTCTCATGTGCCAACATTAGAAGAAATGTCATCTGGTGTATGTATGGAATGCAGCACAAATACAGTAAAAAAAGACAATAAAAATTTATATTTTGCATTATCAAAATTCCAAGAAGAAATACAGAAAAATACAGATAGAAACAAAAATAAATGGAGAACAAACGCGCAAAACGAAACAGAAAAATATCTAAAGCAAGGACTTGTAGATAGAGCAGTTACAAGAGATTTGTCTTGGGGAATAGACATTCCGTTATCAGGGTACGAAGACAAAAAAATGTATGTTTGGATTGATGCGGTTTTAGGGTATTTAACAGATACAATGAAACTTTCAGAAACGAAGAATATATCTTGGGAAGATTTTTGGAAACAAGGAAATAACAATAAAATATA
>JAISHG010000045.1 GCA_031262685.1 Lachnospiraceae bacterium
AAAAAACATGGATACACTATTGTATCAAGAATTAGGAGGAATTTAACATGGCAGTTAAAGTTGGAATTAACGGATTTGGAAGAATTGGAAAATTAACATTTCAGGCAGCATTGGGAAAACAAGAAGTAGAGGTCGTTGCTGTAAATGATCCTTTCATAACAGCAGATTACATGGCGTACATGGTAAAATATGATTCTGTACATGGAAGATTTAATGGAGAAGTAAAAGAATCAAACGGAAATTTAGTAGTAAATGGTAAAGAAATAAAAGTATATAACGAGATGGAACCAAAAAATATTCCATGGGGACAGTTAGGAGTAGAATACGTACTAGAATGCTCTGGAGTATTTACAACTATAGAAAAAGCAAATGCTCATTTAGAAGGTGGAGCAAAAAAAGTTATAATAAGTGCACCATCAAAAGATGCTCCAATGTTTGTAATGGGAGTAAATAACGATAAATATGATCCAAGTATGAATATAATATCAAATGCATCTTGTACAACAAACTGTTTGGCACCACTTGCTAAAGTTATAAACGATAACTTTGGAATTACAGATGGATTAATGACAACAGTTCACTCAACAACTGCAACACAAAAAACAGTTGATGGTTCTTCAAAGAAAGATTGGAGAGGTGGTAGAGCAGCATCTGCGAATATAATACCTTCTTCAACAGGAGCTGCAAAAGCAGTAGGAAAAGTTATACCACAGTTAGACGGTAAATTAACAGGAATGTCTTTTAGAGTACCAACAATAGATGTATCTGTTGTAGACTTAACTTGTAATTTGGCAAAACCTGCAACATACGAAGAAATATGTGCAGCAGTAAAAAAAGCATCAGAGAATGAATTAAAAGGAATAATGGAATATGTAGATGATGATGTTGTATCTTCAGACTTCTTACATGATAGCCATACATCAATATTTGATGCAAGAGCCGGAATCGCTTTAACAGACAGATTTGTAAAATTAGTAGCATGGTACGATAACGAGTGGGGATATTCAAATAAACTTGTTGACTTAGCATGTTATATTGCAACAAAATAATGAAAGGATGAAAATCAAAATGACGAAAAAAACAGTTAAAGATATAGACGTTTCAGGAAAAAAAGTTTTAGTTAGATGTGATTTTAATGTACCACAAGACGAAAATCTTAATATTACAGACAATAGAAGAATAAAAGGAGCATTAGAAACTATAAAGTATCTAATAGAACATAATGCAAAAGTTATTTTATGCTCACATTTAGGAAGACCTAAAGGTGAAGTAAATAACAAGTATTCTTTAAAGCCAGTAGCAGAAGAACTTTCTAAATTATTAGAAAAAGAAGTAAAATTAGCAAGCGATATAATAGGAGAAAGTGCAAAAAATTTAACAGCAAACATGCAAAATGGCGATATTGTGTTGCTAGAAAATGTTCGATTTGATGCAAGAGAAGAAAAAAATGACGAAGAATTTTCTAAGAGCTTAGCTAGTTTGGCAGAAATATACGTAAACGATGCATTTGGAACTGCACATAGGGCACACAGTTCAACAGCTGGAGTTGCGTCATATTTACCAGCAGTATCAGGGTTCTTAATCGAAAAAGAAATAAAATTTTTAGGAGATGCTTTGCAAAATCCAGAAAGGCCATTTGTAGCAATACTTGGTGGTTCAAAGGTATCAGATAAAATCGCAGTAATAGATAGTCTATTAGAAAAAGTAGATAAACTTTTAATTGGTGGTGGAATGGCATTTACATTCTTCAAAGCACAAGGATACAACATTGGAAAATCAATATGTGAAGTAGACAAGTTAGACTTGGCTAATGCAATATTAGAAAAAGCAAAGCAAAAAAATGTAGAATTAGTATTACCATCAGACGTTCACATTGCCAAAGCATTTTCTAATGATGCCGAAGATAAAATAGTTGCTACTAATGCGATTCCAGATGAATGGCAAGGATTAGACATAGGTAATAATACAATAGAAAGTTTTAAAACTATTCTGCAAGATGCAAAAACTGTTATGTGGAATGGACCTTTAGGAGTTTTTGAATTTGAAAAATATGCAAATGGAACAAGAGAGGTTGCAAAAATACTTTCTAATCTTGACGCTACAACAATAATTGGTGGAGGAGATTCTGCAGCAGCAGTAGAACAAATGGGACTAGCAGATAATATGACTCATATATCAACAGGCGGTGGAGCATCTTTAGAATATCTAGAAGGAAAAGTATTACCAGGAATAGAATGTTTACAAAATGTATAGAAACGTGAAAGGGCACCTGCACTACAGGTGTCCCTACAACCCAATATAAGGAGGATATAATGAGAAAAAAAGTAATAGCAGGAAATTGGAAGATGAACAAACTTCCAAATGAAACAATAGACTACATAACAAAATTAGAACCACTTGTAAAAGATACAGAACATGAAGTAATACTTTGTGTTCCATACATAGATTTGTTTTATGCACTTATGCATGTGCAAGGAACTAATATAAAAATTGGAGCACAGAATATGCATTGGGAAAAATCTGGAGCATATACAGGAGAAGTTTCTGGAGAGATGCTAAGTAAAATGGGTGTGGACTATGTTATAATAGGTCACTCTGAAAGAAGACAATACTTTGCTGAAACAGATGAAACT
>JAISHG010000115.1 GCA_031262685.1 Lachnospiraceae bacterium
GTAAAACGTAAAGTTAAAAACACATTGGGTGGTAGAATGCGTGCTTTTATAGTTGGAGCAGCGCCACTTAACCCTGCTATTGTAACTTCATTCGGAAAGCTAGGAATTAAGGCTCTGCAAGGATATGGACTAACAGAATGTTCTCCATTGGTAGCTGGAAACAATGATTTTTATATGAATGCGGCATCAGTTGGACTTCCAGTTCCATTTGTGGAATATAAAATCGAAGAGCCAAATGAAGAAGGAATAGGAGTAATTGTAGTAAAAGGTCCTAACGTTATGCTTGGCTATTATAAAGATGAAGAAGAAACAAAAAAAGTAATAAAAGACGGATGGTTTTATACAGGAGATTTAGGAAAAATTGATGAAAACGGATGGCTATATATTACAGGTAGATGCAAAACTGTAATTATAACAAAGAACGGAAAAAATATTTATCCAGAAGAAATAGAATATTACTTAAATGATAACCCTCTAATATCTGAATCTTTGGTATCTGGCTTAAATCATGAAGATGATGATGAAACATATATCAATGCGCAAATTCTTCCTAACATGGAAGCAGTTAAAGAATATTTAAAAGTAGCAATGCCACAAAAAGAAGAGATTATGGTTGTAATGAAAGAAATTATTGCAAATATAAATAAGAAATTACCAAATTATAAGCACATAAAAAGTTTTAAGATCCGCGAAGAGGAATTCGAAAAAACAACAACACAAAAAATCAAAAGATACGGAGACAACGTAGAAAAGAACAAAGAATAGTAAAATATATGTTTGACAATTTTATTTTAACTATGTATAATAAAAAAAGAAAACGAGAAACCACAAACGTGGTTTGCCAGTTAATATGTAAAAACACATCGAACCGTCAAGTTACAGATGTGTTTTTTGTTGTCTATTCTTGTTTACTCAAAATTATTGCTATTGCCATAATTAAGGTAATTGTAATGATAGTTAATCCGATAATCAAGTAAAATAGCAAGTATATTGTCTTTAATAATGCTAATTCTATCATATACTTCACCTCCTTGTCAGAGGCAAATCACATCTGTTTATTCTCGTTTTCTAAAAGAAATTATAGAACAAGTTTTCGAAAAAGTCCAGAAGGTATATAAGAATTTGTACGACAAATTTCGACAGTAGGATAATAAAAAATAGGAATACGAGCAGTAAGAAAAGACAACAACACAAAAATAAAAGGTACGGAGATAACGTAGAAAAAAGTAAGGAATAGGTCTTATAAAATGTTGACAAGATTACGTAAATTATGTATATTGTATACATAATAGTTTATTACACGAACTTGTATATCTAATATGGGGGAGTGTATTCCTCCATAAGAATTTAGGAGGAACTATCATGAATCAAGCTAAATATTTGACAACAGGTTTTTATGAGGTGGAATTTTTACTTCATTCTGTAAAAGAGCGTATGCATATCGATGGTGGGGATTATCCTATTGCAGATACTGTAGATGGTGTAGAAGTGCTTGAAGGTATTTGTGAAGGAAAATGCATCCGCACCGTGGAGTGGATGGAGTATACCGGCGGTTTCACTTCCCCTGATAGGTTCAAAATTATTAGATCACTGTAAAAAGGTGATACAAAGAATTAATTCTTTGTTAAAGATGGGGCGTAGGGTATTCCAAACGTCCCATTTTTTTTGACTTAAGAAGTGATTTTTTGTATAATAACATTATATGATGATGAAAATTAAAAACTAAATATTCTGTAACAAAAATGTAGATTTTTCTACATTTTTGTTGTAGTATGGGGATGTTTGATTTTTAAAATGGAGGGAATAAATAATGGACGTATATGAGGAATCATCAGAATTACACGAAAGAATGAAAGGAAAACTTGCTATTTCTAGTAAAGTTAAGATAAATACAAAAGAAGATCTAAGTTTGGCATATACTCCGGGAGTTGCAGAACCTTGTAGAAGGATTGCAAAAAAACCAGAAGATATTTATAAATATACAAACAAAGGAAATTTGGTAGCAGTTGTATCAGACGGAAGTGCTGTTTTAGGACTAGGGAACATTGGAGGGAAAGCATCTATGCCAGTTATGGAAGGCAAAGCCATTTTATTTAAAGAATTTGCAGATGTTGACGCATTTCCAATTTGTTTAGATACTCAAGATGATGAAGAAATAATTAGAACTGTAAAACTAGTGGCTCCAACATTTGGAGGAATAAATTTAGAAGATATTGCAGCACCTAGATGCTTTTATATAGAAAGAAGGCTTATAGAAGAATTAGATATTCCGGTTTTTCATGATGACCAACATGGTACTGCCATTTGCGTTTTAGCAGGAATTATGAACAGTAGTAAAGTCGTAGGTAAAGATATAAAAGATTTAACAGTTGTAATAAATGGAGTTGGTGCGGCAGGTTCTGCGATTGGACGAATTCTTATAGATGCTGGAGTTAAAGATGTAAGACTAGTTGATAGAAATGGTATTATAAATAAAAATGTTAAAGATACAATGCTTAATTGGAATCATGAAGAATTGGCGGGGATAACTAATAAAGAAAATAGAACGGGAAATTTGGTAGAAGCAGTTAAAGGAGCAGATGTATTTGTAGGTGTGTCTAAACCAGGACTACTTACTCAAGATATGGTTCGCTCTATGGCAGATAAAAGCATTATTTTTGCCATGGCAAATCCACAACCCGAAATACTTCCAGAAGAGGCAAAAAGGGCAGGAGCTGCAATTATAGGAACCGGTCGTAGCGATTTTCCTAATCAAGTAAATAATGTACTTGTTTTTCCGGGACTTTTCAGGGGAGTACTAAAAGCAAGAGTAAAAGTTATTACAAAGGAAATGAAATTTGCGGCTGCAAAAGCTTTGGCAGGATATATTCCGGAAAATAAATTAAATGCCGAAAACATTTTACCATCTGCACTAGATAAAAATGTAGCAAAAGCAGTAGCAATAGCAGTTTGTGAAGCGGCAAAATAAAAGAAGTAAAAGAAACTGAAGATTTAGGTGATGAACGTTAAAATTAAATTTTGTTAACTTCGGCTAATACAGCCGGAGTTTTTTAATTCTATACAAAAATTTGTCCATAACAAACCTTGTTTTTTGTATGCCTACATATTATAATAGAAAATATTTTTTAAAAATGGAGGAGAAATAATGGAAATTACTAGGGAAGAAATTATGCACATAGCAAAACTTGCCAATTTAAAAATAGAAGATTCTGAGACGCAAAAATACGTTAATAACATGAAAGAAATACTAAATTTTGCCAATACGGTTAATGAGGTAGATACAGATAACATAGATACATCAATTCATGCAGTGGAAACTTTTAATAGATTTAGAAAAGATGAAATACACGAATTTGGAGATAGAGATATACTTTTAGCAAATGCTCCAGAACAAGAAAATGGTATGTTTAAAATTCCAAAGGTTATATAATAAGGAGGTTTTTTATGGAACTATATGAGCTTACAGTACATGAATTAGTGGACAAGCTAGATAAAAAAGAAATAACTATAACAGATATCGCTAAAAGTTATTCTGAAAGAATAGAAAGTAAAGAAAAAGATGTAGAGGCTTTTGTAACTGTAACAGCAGAAGATGCAGTAAATAAAGCAAAGAAAATAGAAGAAGAAAAAAATGCAGGAAAAATTGATTCTAAATTAGCAGGAATTCCAATTGGTATAAAAGATAATATATGTGTTAAAGGAGTAAAAACAACATGCTCTTCTAAAATGTTAGAGAATTTTGTTTCTCCATACAATGCAACAGTTATAGATAAAATAAACAATGAAAACATGGTGGTTCTTGGGAAACTTAATATGGACGAGTTTGCAATGGGAGCATCTACAGAATATTCATATTTTAAGAAAACAAAAAATCCATGGGACTTAAACAGAGTTCCAGGAGGATCTAGCGGTGGTAGTGCAGCAGCAGTTGCAGCGAATATGGTGCCTTGGGCATTGGGTTCAGATACAGGTGGTTCAATTCGTCAGCCATCATCTTTTTGTGGTGTTGTAGGACTAAAACCTACATATGGACTTGTATCTAGATACGGAGTTGTAGCATTTGCATCTTCATTAGACCAAATAGGACCAATTACAAAAGACGTTACAGATTCTGCGATGTTATTAAATTTAATATCAGGATACGACGAAAAAGACTCTACTTCATTAGATATAGAGAAAAAAGATTACACAAAATCTTTAGTAAATGATGTAAAAGGACTAAAAATAGGGCTTCCAAAAGAATATTTTGGAGAAGGAATAGATGCAGAAGTTAAAAAAGCAGTTATGGAAGTTGCAAAAAAATATGAAGAAATGGGAGCAATAGTTAAAGAATGTTCAATGAGTGTTGCAGATTATGCTCTTGCAACGTACTATATAATTGCTTGCGCAGAAGCAAGTTCAAATTTAGGTAGGTTTGATGGAATAAGATACGGATATAGAACAAAAGAATTTTCAAACTTAAAAGATATATACATAAACTCTAGAACAGAAGGTTTTGGAGAAGAAGTAAAAAGAAGAATTATGCTTGGAACATACGTACTTAGCTCAGGATATTACGATGCATATTATAAAAAAGCGCAAAAAGTAAGAAGCGTAGTAAAAAAAGAATTCGATAAACTATTTAGTGAATTCGATGTTTTACTTACTCCAACATCTCCAACTGTTGCATTTAACATAGGAACAAGATCAAATAATCCGCTTCAAATGTACTTAGCAGATATTTGTACTGTATCTGTAAATATTGGAGGTTTACCTGCAATATCTGTTCCTTGCTCTTTAAATAGTGAGGGAATGCCAATAGGATTCCAGTTAATAGGAAATCATTTTTCAGAAGACACACTATTCAAAACAGCATACACATATGAGCAAAATACAAACTTTAGAGAAAACAAACCGAAATTTGTAGGGGCGAGATATTAGCTCGCCCTAAGAGGCGGTAGGGGCGTATCGCATACGCCCTGGCTATAATTCTATTTACACATTAAAAGTAGGAGGAAAAATCTATGTCAAAAGAAGATTATGAAATCGTAATGGGACTAGAAGTCCACGCAGAATTATCAACAAAAACAAAAATATTTTGCTCATGTCCAACAGAATTTGGAGGAGAGCCAAATACTCATTGCTGCCCAGTATGTATGGCAATGCCAGGTACTTTGCCAGTGCTTAACGAGAAAGTTGTAGAGTATGCTATAAAAGCAGGGCTTGCAACAAATTGTGAAATAGCAAGAAATAGTAAAAACGATAGAAAAAATTATTTTTATCCAGACTTACCTAAAGCATACCAAATATCACAATTTGATATGCCATTATGTGAAAAGGGATACGTAGAAATAACAAACAAAAATGAAGAAAAGAAAAAAGTACGTTTAACAAGAATTCACATAGAAGAAGATGCAGGGAAATTAAATCACGATGATTACGGAAGAGGAAGTTTAGTAGACTTAAATAGGGCAGGAGTTCCTTTAATAGAAATAGTTTCAGAGCCAGATTTAAGAAGTGCAGAAGAAGCCGAAATGTATTTAAGGAAAGTTAAATCAATTCTAGAATATATAGAAGTTTCAGATTGTAAAATGCAAGAAGGTTCTCTAAGAGCAGATGTAAACGTATCTGTAAGAAAAAGAGGGCAGGCAGAATATGGTACAAGAACAGAAATGAAGAATATGAACTCATTTAGGTCGATTGTAAGAGCTATAGAATATGAATCAAATAGACAAATAGAAGTGCTAGAAGAAGGCGGAAAAATAGACCAAGAAACTTTAAGATGGGACGATGTTTCTGGCAAAACATTCTCAATGAGAGATAAAGAAGATGCACAAGACTACAGATATTTTCCAGACCCAGACCTAGCTTTAATTAAAATGAGCGAAGAGTATATAGAGAATATTAAAAAGTCTTTACCAGAATTACCAGAGAGTAGAAAAAAACGTTATATAGAGGAAATAGGACTTCCAGAGTATGATGCAAATCTTATAACAGCATCAAAACATTTATCAAATTTATTTGAAAAAGCATCTGAAATATGTGGCAATTATAAAGCAGTAAGTAATTTTATAATGACAGATATAACAAAATTCTTAAATGAAAAAGAATTAGAGCCAGACCAAATACCGTTCTCAGGAGAAGAACTTGGAAATTTAATTATTTTAATAGACAAAGGAACAATTAGCACAAGCATAGCAAAAAAAGTTCTAGCAGTATTATTTGAAGCACCAGAAGACCCAATGAAAATAGTAGAAAAAAATGGATGGTTACAAATTTCAGACGAAGGCGCAATAAAAGAAGTAGTTCTTAAAATTATAGAGCAAAACCAGCAATCTGTAACAGATTATAAAGCAGGGAAAAAACAAGCATTAGGATATCTAGTAGGGCAAGCAATGAAAGAAACAAAAGGGAAAGCAAACCCAGGAATGTTAAACAAAATGTTTATGGAAGAATTAGAAAAATAAGAATAAAAATAGAAAAGCGCCATAGGCGCTTTTTTATTTTTGTTTTTTCTTATTCAAATGTAACTTTTTGGTTTATTGGTACAATTTGTATATAAGTAACACCATCGTTAAATTCTACTTCGTTTCCTTCTAAGTCTAAATATTGAGTTTTAGCAGAACGAGATGATTTGCTCCAAGTGATTTCTTCGTATTTTCCGTTTGTAACGAAGTATCCTTTTCCGGTTCCAATATTTGCAAGCTTTTGGTATCCTTTATCTGGTATATCACGTGTATCGTTTAACATACTGTTTTCTATGAATGTAATAACAATATTTTTTGCTGTATATTGTTCTTTTGTTATAGCATCAACGTGTGGTGTGCCTTGCATAGAACGTTTATATAGTTTTGTTTCTGCATCATATTCGTATGAAGTATAATGATAGTTAGAATATACAATTTTTAATTTATTAGCAACAGTTTCTGAAGTTAAATCATAATCGTCTACTACATAATTAAAACCTTTGTCTGTTGAGGTGCTTCTTATGTTCTTAGAAGCTATATAGTTATTTATTCTTTCCATGCTAGTCATTGCATTATGTGGAGCGTTTCTTGTTGATTTTTCACGCCAGAAAACAGTTCCTTCTAAGTATAATCCGTCTATGTCATCGATATTTTCTGAATTGATATGATCTTTTGCCATTATGGTATGTCCAAAATGAGCATAAACTGCATCATTCTCTAAAACATAATCTATAAAATATGGTCTGGCACTTCTAACAGGACCAATTTCTGCTGTATCAGCTCCTTTGTATAATGCCATTAG
>JAISHG010000100.1 GCA_031262685.1 Lachnospiraceae bacterium
CAACCATTTAAATATGTTTGTAAGTATTTTAATATAAAGCCTAGTGAAGAAACTTTAAGTGAATTTGAGAAAGTTGTAAATGATTTTTCTGCAGTGGAACAAGGTAAAAATCTATTAAAAAATGAGCGAGAAGAAATAATAAGTAATATTAGTGATAAGATTCCAACTTTAATAAGGGTGCTAGCTCCTAAAAAATTACGAAGAAAACTAGGATTTCGTGACATAGACTTTAGTCAAGTATATTTTCCGAAATTTGGGTTTCAGTACATAAGTGCAGGAGGTAATAGTTTTCAATCATATGATGTGGTATTTGATATAGAAAATTTAGATAGATTCATTAGATATTTAGCAGAGTTAGTGAAGTTTAGAAAAAGCGTAGCGGGACAGAGAGCTCTAATGACTTCTATGTTAAGAGAAAAGATAAAGGCTAGAGATAATTATACTTGCAAACATTGTGGACTTTCCACAATGCAAGAGCCAAACTTATTGTTAGAAATAGACCATATAATGCCATTGTCAAGAAATGGACTTACAACTGAAGAAAATTTACAAACTCTTTGTTGGAGATGTAATAGAAGTAAAGGAGCGAAAATAATAAATTAACGTTGCTTTTACCGCAAAGATGGTGCTTTGATAGAGGACTTAGCTAATAAAGAAAGAGTGATAATATGGCAACTTCAATAGAGTTTATAGAATTTGTATGTGAGCAGATAGACAGGTCTATCTACAATATTCGTTACCGTAAAATGTTCGGAGAATACATGGTATATGTGGATGACAAGCCTATTCTTCTTGTCTGCGATGACACAGTTTTTGTTAAAATGCTAGAGGAATTAGAAGAAATTATGTCTGATAGCGAGATTGAAACTCCATACAACGGAGCAAAATCGCATTATATTTTGGACATAGAAAACCAAGAATTAGTAAGCAAAATAATTGGTGTGTTAGAAAAGATTACACCAGTTCCAAAGAAAAAGTAATCGAAAACAGGAGGTGCGACTTGATTTTAGAAACTGAGCGACTTTTGTTGCGAGAAATGAAAATGGCAGATTTCTCTGCATTATCTAAAATCTTACAAGACTCCGATGTCATGTATGCTTATAATGGAGCATTCAGTGACGAAGAAGTTCAAAGCTGGTTCGATAAACAAATAAAAAACTACCAAACTTATCGCTTCGGTTTGTGGGCGGTTGTTCTAAAAGAAAATAGTCAAATGATAGGGCAATGCGGACTTACAATGCAAGATTATAATGGCAAACAAGTGCTTGAAATAGGCTACCTATTTCAAAAAGAATTCTGGCACAAGGGATATGCTACTGAAGCTGCAAGTGCTTGCAAAGATTATGCTTTCAACAAATTAAAAGCTGATGAGGTATTTTCGATTATTCGAAATAATAACGTGCCATCACAAAATGTTGCTAAACGAAATGGAATGACTATTTGTGGTGAATTTATTAAGCATTATAGAAATGCTGATATGCCACATTTGGTGTTTTCAGTTAAACGAGAGTCTTAAAGACAAATAATAAACATACATTTACAACATATCGCTTTTGTACTATAATACAATTATGTTAAATTTTCAGAGAGAGGAATTATTTATATGATAGAAGAATTAGTAGGAAAAACTGTAGAGATAATTGTCGCATTTTCAATAGGTGGTGAGGGCTCTGCACCAGTTGTTTATACGGGAAGATTGTTGGCAACAGATGCGGATTTTTGTAAGATAGCTGTTGAGAGTGGAAAACCATATATGGTTCAACGGACAATATGCAACAGCTAAGGCAATGAGCGGTATCTTTGGAAACATGGTTAATATGGACATTGATACGCGAGGTACCTTGTTAATAAGAAAGCAATTTATTGTATCAGTTTTAGAAAAATAGGGGGATAGAAGTATGGTTAAAGCAAGTATAATCTTAGGAATGATAGGTATACTTTGTGCAGCAATTCCAGGCTTAGGGCTGTTAATATCAATTACAGGACTAATATGTTCACTTATTTGCAAGAAAAAAATAAAACAAGGGCAAATAGATAACACAGGACCTCAAACCTTATTATCAAATATCGGATTAGTTACTAGTATTATGGGATTGATTGCTAGTGTTATGCTAACAATAATGTTAGTGTCTGGATTATCGTTCTTTAATAATGCTAGAAAAATGCAAAATGATATGATGGATAACTTTAGAACAAGAAGGCAAGAGATGATAGGAAACAGCACGATGTTATAAATAATGCTTAAGATACAAATAGAGCACTAGATACTAGTGCTCTATTTGTATGCATGTGCAACTATTTCCGACAAACGATACACAGCTATTTAGAAAAATATCAAAATAACTATTGACATTTTTACCTATCTAAAATACAATCTATTTAGAAAAACATCAAAATAGCTTTCGGAGGTGGTAAATTTGGGAATGTCAGAAACGTTAAAAGCAATATCGGATCCAGTTCGTAGAGATATATTGGAAATGCTAAAAAAGGGAAAAAAGTCAGCAGGGGAAATAGCAGAAAGTTTTAGCTTAACTAATGCTACAGTTTCATATCATTTATCACAATTAAAAAAAGCAGATTTAATAACAGAATTTAAATATAAAAACTATATATATTACGAATTAAATGTTTCTGTATTTGAAGATTTATTAGTTTGGATATATGGATTTGGAGGTAGAGAAAATGAAAAAAATAAGTAAAAAAAGTTTGATAATCTCAGTTCTGGCATGTTTACTACCGATAGTAATAAGTATAATGGTGTACAATAAGTTGCCAGAAAATATACCAAGCCATTTTGGAGCAAATTGCGAGCCAGATAGGTATGCAAGTAAAAATTTTATACTCTTTGTTATACCAGCTATAATGACGATAGTACAAATGATTTGTGCAATTTGTATGGTATGTGCAGATAAAAAATACAAACAGATTCCTAGAATATTTAAGGTACTACAATGGCTTGTACCAGCAATCACAATAGTAATATATGCAATTACTGTTTTATATGCTTTAGGAATTGAATTACATATTGGAAAAATCATATTGTTTGTATTAGGAATACTATTTTGTTTATTAGGAAATTATTTTCCTAAAATGAGTTATGAAAGCAGTAAACAGTTTGTGCATCCGAAGCCTAAAAACGAGCAATCATTTAGAAAAATGGTAAATACTGCAGGATATTTATTTTTAGGAATGGGAGCTGTATTATTAGTTTTAATGTTTATTGTATAACCGTAAAAAGTTTGTAGAAAAGCTACAAACTTTTTGAGTTTTATGATAAATTAATGTAAATGAAAAATTTATTAAAAATATTCTAATATATTACAAAAAATTAGAGGTTAGGAGGAAATAATGGCTTCAGATGAGTTAAAACAGCTAGAAAAGGAATTGTCAAGAATAAAGTTTAAGGAATTGCCAAATACCTTTTTAAATATTATTGGAAGAAATAGTGATGAAGTTGTTATATCTAAAATACTTGCATTTTTGTTAAATCCTCGTAATACAAGTGTAAAAATATTACAAGGTGTTATTGATCAATATCATGGAGAAACACCTGAATTAGAAATTGAAAATTATGAAGATGAAAAAACTACAGAAATAGTATTAGATAATGGAAGAATAGATTTGTTATTCAAATTTACTAATTGTTGGATAGCGATAGAGAATAAAATTAATTCTCTAGAAAATGGAGACCAGACAGAAAGGTATGTTCGAGATTTAGAAAAAGAAAATAAAGAAGGGGTACCAATAGTATATATTTATTTGAAACCAAGATACAATAAAAGTGTGCCGAAAAGTGACAAGTTTAAAGTAGTTACTTATGATATATTAATAAATATATTTAAAAGCTGTTCTATATATGATTTTAAATATAAAGAAAATTATGTGTTTATGGATGATATAATAAGACATGTGGAGGGATATCTTATGGCTAATGAAGAATTAGAATTGGGAGAAGAAATAGATTTTTACGTAAAACATAAAGAAAAAATAAAGAGTATTGAAGAAAATTATAAAACACAGTGTGTTATAGCTATAAACAAATTAGTAAGAAAATTGAAAAGTTTGCAAGGATTTAACATATATCCTACTAATGCTACAAAGAATACATATGGCACAAATAAATTTATTCAAATATATAAAGATAACTGGTTAAATAACAGACATAAAGGAATACATTATGAAATATTATTTGGTGATAGCGCAATTATTGGTAAGAAAACAAAAACAACTATAAAGCTGGATGTTGAAAATGATGCATCTAATTATGAAGACAGCTTAAATAATATTGTCAATAATACAAAAGATACAGAAGAAATGGACTTTTCAACAGGTGATGCTATTATAAATTCAATAGAAGAGATAGTTAAAAAAATTAAAGATACAGATGAAAAATATACTAAAGAAATAGATAAAATATTAATGTGAAATGATTAAGAGAAAAATTTATTGATTTTTATCCAATGTTACTTTTAAGTGTCAATGTTCCAGTTGTAAATGGTAGATTAAAGTGCTAAACCATATTAAAATAAAATTGAAAATTAGTATGGAGGAGGAATCAATATGAAATTTAATGAAAAACTTATGGAATTAAGAAAAAAAGAAGGGTTATCACAGGAACAATTAGGACAAAAGCTTGATGTGGCAAGGCAAACTGTTTCTAAGTGGGAACTTGGAGAAACCACACCTGAAATGGACAAATTGGTTAAAATGAGTGAATTATTTAGTATTAGTATAGATGAACTTATAAAAGATACAGACAACAATATTAGTATAAATAGCAACACAACGAATACTCAAAAGTTGGCAGGTATGGTTATTAAAATATTAAAAATAATAGGAATACTAATTATAGTAAGTATTGTCTTATCTGTTTTGGCAGTCCTGCTATTCTCGGTAGCAAGAACACACGTATCAGTAAGAGAAAGTGCGCAGCAAGTAGAGACAATAGAAAACGAATAAAAATTACTAAAATTAGTCAATATGTAGAATTAGTAACACAACTTGTGATATAGTTGTGTTATTATTTTAGTACAAAAAACATAGGAGTAAGTTATGGATTTAGAAAAAGAAATAGAACAAATTAAAATTCGAAACAAAAAAGTTGAATTGGATAAAATGTGGGAAACAAGTATAACAAGGAAAGTAACAATATGCCTACTTACCTATATTGTTGTAATTCTATTTACAATATTTATAAATAG
>JAISHG010000125.1 GCA_031262685.1 Lachnospiraceae bacterium
AGTATAAAACAATTAGATTATAAAAAAATTTAAAGGGTGATTCGAAATGGAAGAGAAAAAGGATAAATATAGTTCACAAAAGAAGCACTTACGTGAAAAATATGAACGTTTCCCACTTGATCTGAAAAATGGACTAAAAGATAGATTTAAAAAGACTTGCATAGAGCAAGGAACAACTGCAACTAAGCAATTACAAAAATTCATTCTTGATTATTTAGAAAAATATGAAAAAAGCGTAAAATAATTGCAATGTATTATTTCCCAATTATCCAGTCACACAATTCCCCCAATCTTAATATATTATACAAAAACAAAGATTGGGGATAGGTATATGAATGAGTTTTTACAATTGCTTGAGTTAAATCAAGCCAAAGAGGCAGAGGCAAGGGAATACTATTATCAGTTGTTAGAAGTAATAAACAGAACGCCAAGTTTAGAAAGATTCAAACCCGAAATAAACGAAATAATAAACGATGAAATAGATCATACAATAAAACTAATGAAAATAACTGAAACCGTTAGTGTTAATAAGCCATCAGAATACGAAAGCGTTTTGAAATTAAGAAAAAATACTACTTACTAAAAAAAGAAGCCATTAAAGTGCTTATAATACAGCACTTGACGGCTTTTTTTATTGAATAGGAAAAATCGAAGGTTTTTCCTATTCAACAAGGTTAAGTTTCATTAGTCTGTGCAATAATGCGAAGCATTTTGCACATGTGGCGAAGCCACTTTTCTTATAGCATAAGATAGTATTTTATAGATATACAATTGTAGGGGGCACTTCAGCCATTGTGCCCTTTTTTGTAGCATAAGACAGTCCTTAAATTGAAAAAGTAAAGATAGTATGCTATATTTATTACATTGTTGGATGAGTAAAAATCATAGGAGAATTAAATGAAAACAAACAATTATTGGAATCATTTTAAAACAATAACAATGCACAAATGGGAGGTATTCAAACTATGTTGTAAGTTCGGCATAGTATGGCGAGGCTTTGTACATGACTTAAGCAAATATACGCCAAGAGAATTCTTATCAAGTGCAAAATATTTTCAAGGATATAGGAGTCCGATAGAAGCAGAAAAAGAAGCAAACGGATATAGTTTAGCGTGGTTACATCATAAAGGAGTAAACTTACATCATTGGCAACATTGGTATGACTGGGATAATGTAAAACCGTGTGCGGTTAGGATGCCAATGAAATACATATATGAACTTGTAGCAGACAGTATTGCTGCAGGGAAAGTGTACAATAAAGCGGATAAAAGAGAATGGAACATAAAACAGCCATATAACTACTATAAAGAGGTAAACAGAAAGCATTCAGAAGGAAAAATGGAATTTGTAACAAGAATGATATTAGACCATATATATGTTGATATAATGAACTGCGGAATAGATGAAGTAGCAAAGAGAATACGAAAAAAGTATTATCAAAATATGCTGCCTGACATAAAAGATAAAGACGGAAGAGAAGTTATAGACAATATAGTAGAGTACAACAAACTAGTACAAGAATACTATAATTAGGGGCGAGATATTAGCTCGCCCCACAACCATAAAAGGGAGAGGTTAAAATGGCTAAAAGGTTAGAAGAGAAAATAATAGAAAGAACATATAGCATATTAAAATCAAAGTTATCTGAAATAATAAAACCAACATTTAGAATAGGAAAAGTTACGGAACTAACTAAAGAGCAAATAATTGAGATAAAGCAAGAGTTTGGGATAGAAGGAATAATATTAGACATAGATGGAACCGTAAGAAAAGATATGGGAAAATTGCCAAAAGCAAACGAAGAATGGATAGAAACAATAAAGAAAGAGTTACCTGTAATAGTAGTAAGTAATGGGATAGACGGACAAATGGAAGAATTCTTAAAAGCAAAAGACATTGGATATATAGCTTTTGCACACAAGCCACTAAAATCAGGATTTCAAAAAGCGTGCAATAAACTAGGCGTAAAGCCAGAAAAAATGCTAGTTATAGGAGATGACATTTGGACTGACATATACGGCGGAAAACGAAACAACATGAAAACTGTGTTAGTAGATAAGGTAGAAGAAAGATAAAGAATTTATTGCGATTTCCTAAAAAATTTGTTAGAATAGTTTCAAATGGGGGAGTAATTTTATTATTCCCTCGTTATTTTTTGTCAGGAGGCTAAAAATGAACAATGAATTAACAAATACTGGATATGAAAATATAAAAAATTTAATATATACAATAAGAGGTAGGCAGGTAATGTTAGATAGCGATGTGGCAATGTTATATGAACGAGAAACCAAAGTAATTAATCAGACTAGAAAAAGGAACTCAAAAAGATTTCCAGACGAAGATTTTTGTTTTCAATTAACGGAAGAAGAATACAAATCTTTAAGGTCACAAATTGTGACCTTAAAGATAAATGATGAAGAAAGTGCTAAAAACTTGAAGTCACAATTTGTGACTTCAAGTTTAACAGACAATATGCATGGAGGGAAAAGAAAACTGCCATATGTATATACAGAACAAGGAATTTCAATGTTATCTCCATTATTGAACAGTGAAATTGCTATACAAGTCAGTATTAATATTATGCGTGCATTCGTAGAAATGAGAAGAATATTTATAGCGAATAGTTCGATTTTGGAAAGATTAACTACAGTTGAATATAAACTGTTAGAACATGATAAAAGCTTTAATAAATTATTCAATGCCTTGCAGACAAAAGAAAATTTCAAGCAAAAAGTATTTTTTGAAGGACAAATATACGATGCATATAGCTTGATTATCGATATAATCAAAGAAAAACATAACAAAATAATAGATGGAAGTATAATTGATAAAATAACTGCACATTGTACATAGGACAGCATATTCCAGCAATGGAAAAAAGAGGAGCGACTGCCTTTGAAACAATATTTACGACCCAAAACACCAAAAATGACCATTCGATTTTTCCCTACAGAAAATTACAAAATATTCATTGACATACGGCTACTTATTATATAGAATGAAGAGGATAAAAATTAGCAAAAATTACATGTTTGCTAATTTACATAAATCATTGAAAAGATAAAAAATATGTGGTAGAATGATAGCTGTGGAGGGGAATACGAATGAAAACTACGGAAATGCCAGTTTCATATATAGATTTAGGCGTGGCAGTCGATACATATAAAAGTAAAAAACAAGTAAAAAGTTTAATAAAAAGAGTTATATATAGATTTGTAGATATTTTAGCATCAATTGTTGGATTGGTGGTATTAGCACCAATGACAGCTGTTGTATCATTTATAAATTTTGTAAATAAAGAAAATGGCTCTTTATTTTTTGTGCAAGAAAGAATAGGAAAAGATGGAAAAACATTTAAAATGTACAAATATAGAACAATGGTAATGAATGCAGAAGAGATATTAAAAAATTGGATAGAAAATAATGAGGAATTAGGAGAAGAATACATAGCAAATAAGAAAATAAAAGATGATCCAAGAATAACAAAAATCGGGAAAATACTTAGAAAAACAAGTCTAGACGAATTCCCACAATTTATAAACATACTAAAGGGAGAAATGACATTAGTAGGACCAAGACCATATTTACCAATGGAAAAGGAAGATATGGGAGAGGACTATAACGACATAGTAAAAATGAAACCAGGGCTAACAGGACCATGGCAAGTAGCTGGAAGAAACAACATGGAGTTCGAAGACAGAGTAAAGCTAGATAGCGAATATGGTAAGAATAATAGCATAAAAACAGACGTGAAGATTGTGCTACAAACAGTAGTAAAGGTAATAAAACGAGAAGGAGCATTGTAAGAGAGTGAGAATCTTAATGGTAAATAAATTCCATTATTTAAAAGGTGGAAGCGAAAAGTACTATTTTGAATTGGCAGAGTTGTTGAAGAATAATGGGCATGAAGTTGCCTTTTTTTCTATGGAAAATAATAAAAACATAAAAACAGAGTGCAAAGAATATTTTGTTCCAAATATAGATTTGAATAGCAAAAACCCCTTTAAAGCATTAAATGTTATATATTCTAAAACGAATAGAAAGATAATGGATAAGGCAATAGAAGAATTTAAACCAGATATAGTACATATAAATAATTTTCAGAGGCAATTATCTGCTTCAATAATAAAACCAATAAAAAGTAGAAATATACCTATTGTATTTACAGCACACGACATGCAAGCAATTTGTCCTAATATTGTTATGTTGGATGGAAAATTGGAACTTTGTGAAGATTGCACTGGTGGAAAATACGTAAATTGCACGAAGAAGAAATGCATAAAAAATTCTAAGCTAAAGAGTATTCTAGGTTCTATTGAAGGATATTATTATCGAATAAAAAAAATATATAAACAATTGGATTGCATAATAACACCTTCTTATTTTTACAAAGACAAATTGATTAAGGATGGCATAGATAAAAATAAAATAATTGCAATACATAACTGTATTGATATCGATAAATATAGTGTGAAACAAAAATCTGATGGTAAATATGTTTTATATATTGGAAGATTATCTCGAGAAAAGGGAATAATTGATTTAGTAGAAGCATTTTCAAATATAGATATGGGAAAGCTTTATATAGCTGGTGATGGTGAAGAAAAAGAAAGAATCGAGAGATTAGTAAATGAGAAGAATATTTCGGAAAGGGTGGAATTAGTAGGTTTTATAGCTCAAGACAAAGTAAATGAATACATAAGTAATGCGACTGTTGTAGCGCTTCCTTCTAAATGGTACGAAAACTGCCCTTATTCTGCATTAGAAACTATAGCAATTGGAAAGCCAATTATAGGTTCAGACTTGGGTGGGATACCTGAATTGGTAGAACATGATGTAAATGGATTAATTTATAAGAATCAACAGGAACTAGAAACATATTTAAAAAAAGTGTTAGAGGATAAGGAATACTGCGAAAAATTAGAAAGAGGAGCTGAAAGATTAAGACAACAGTATTCAAAAGAAAACTATTATGAAGAAATTATGAAGATATATCAAAATTTAGTAAGGGAGAATTGCAATGGGTGAAAGAAAACTTTATGGTTCAATAATAATTACGTACAGGTGCAACGCAAAATGTAATATGTGTCAAAGATTTCAAAATCCATCTAAACCAGAAGAAGAAATATCAATAGACACAATAAAGAAATTACCTGAAATGGATTTTACAAATATTACTGGGGGAGAACCATTTATACGAACAGATATAAAAGAAATAGTAAGAGAACTTTATAAGAAAACAAACAGAATAGTTATTTCTACTAATGGATTTTTTACAGATAGAATAATAGATTTGTGCAAAGAGTTTCCAAAAATAGGAATTAGAATTAGTATAGAAGGATTAAAAGAAACAAATGATACGATAAGAGGAATTCCGGATGGTTTTGACAGAGGGTATAATACGTTAAAAACTTTAGTAGAGATGGGACATCCTGATGTTGGATTTGGTATGACAGTGCAAGATATGAATTGTAAAGACCTAGTACCTTTGTACAACTTATCAAATGAATTAAACATGGAGTTTGCCACAGCAACATTGCACAATTCATTTTACTTTGTGAAAAAAGATAATAAAATAGCTGACAAACTAATGGTAGCAAAAGAATTTGAAAACCTGATAAATGAATTATTAAAATCAAAATCTCCTAAAAAATGGTTTAGAGCATATTTTAATCATGGACTAATTAATTACATCTATGAACAACCAAGATTATTGCCATGTGAAATGGCGGACGATGCATTTTTTGTAGATCCTTATGGAGATGTAATGCCATGTAATGGATTAAAAGATAAGTTATCTATGGGAAATTTAAATGATAACACATGGGATGAAATATGGAATTCTAAACAAGCAAAAGATATAAGAAGTTGTGTGAAAAAATGTGATAGAAATTGTTGGATGATAGGAAGTGTATCTCCAGCAATGAAAAAACGTATTTGGATTCCTGCAATGTGGGTATTAAAGCACAAAATCAAAGGAAATAAGTATTCGATTTATGAAAATAAATTTATAAAGAAAAATATAGAAAAATAAAGGATAGTATCATATGAAAATTGCAATGATTGGACATAAAAGAATACCTTCCAAAGAAGGCGGAGTTGAAGTGGTAGTAGAAGAACTCTCAACCCGTCTAGTAAAATTGGGATATGACGTTGATGTGTACAATAGAAAGAGCAAGCATGTCTCAGACAAAAGTATTAAACAGGAGAGTATTAAACAATATAAGGGAATTAAAATACTAAACATACCTACTCCAAATAACAAGACATTAAATGCAATTGTATATTCTTTTTTTGCTACAGTTATAGCAATATTCAAAAAGTATGATGTAATTCATTATCATGCTGAAGGACCTGCCGTTATGCTAATAATACCACACCTTTTTAGAATCAGAACAGTTGTAACAATACATGGGTTAGATTGGAAAAGATCTAAATGGGGAGGATTTGCAACAAAGTATTTAAAATTTGGAGAAAAAATTGCCGCAAAATATGCAGATGAAGTAATTGTACTTTCTAAGAATGTACAAGACTATTTTAGAGAAACGTATGGAAGAGAGACTATATTTATACCTAATGGTGTAAATAAACCAACTATAATAGAACCTAAAATTATAAAGGACAAGTATGATTTAGAAAAAGATGATTATATTTTGTTTTTAGCAAGGATTGTTCCAGAAAAAGGAGTACATTATTTACTAGAAGCATTTAAAAGTATAGATACAGATAAGAAATTAGTTATAGCAGGTGGAAGTAGTCATTCTGAAGAATATTTTGAAAAGATAAAAGAATTGGCAGGTAAAGATGATAGGGTTATAATGACGGGATTTGTTCAAGGAAACGAATTAGAAGAATTATTTGGTAATTGCTATTTGTATTGTTTACCAAGCGATATAGAAGGGATGCCACTTAGCCTACTAGAAGCAATGAGTTATGGTTGCAGATGCTTAGTAAGTGATATAGAAGAAAACAAAGAAGTGTGTGAAAATTATGCAGAAACATTTAAAAAAGGAAATATACAGGACTTAAGAGATAAATTGGAAAAACGTATAAAAATCGAAAAAAGAATAGGAAAAGAAGAAATATCTGATTATATTTTAAATAAGTATAATTGGGATGAGGTTGTTGATAAGACTAGTAAGTGCTATTAATTAAGTAATTGGGAGATTAATAATGCTAGAATTAGAAAATAGGATTAATCGCAAAGCTAAAACAAGAGAGACCTTCTTTTATATAGGTTTTTTTATTATGTTTATTGAATATTGGATAGATAAAACAGAGCTTAATTATACTGAAGTATATTTCTTGATTTCATCAATTGCTTTTTTGATTTTGAGCATCGATGCTAAAAATTATAAAATAAGAGAAATTATAGTTTTTGCCACACTAGGGCTACTTTCAATATGTACATACTATTACTCAAAAAATCCTACAATAATCAGAATTGTTGTTATATTATTTTGTCTGAAAGGTAAGGATATAAACAGAATTATAAAATATTCTTGTATAATATGTAGTGCTATTTTTGTAGTTACTATTGTAATGTCGGGAATATTTGGAAATGGAGAGGCTTTTTCAAAAGGCTTAAAAACAAAACCAGATGGAACTTTGGTTTTGGGATTTGGTCATCCAAATCAATTACAGCTTACTTTCGATTGTATAGCTATATGGTTAATATATTTAATTAATACTTTAAAAGGGAAACGAGTTCTAAAGTTAATTACAATTGCTATATTATCTATGCTGAACTTGATTTTATATTTTGAAACAACATCAAAAACTGGATTTATAATTTTGAATATATATATTATAGCTATTGTTTTATGCAAGTTTTTATATAGAATTAAAGTTAGTACCAAGATTTTACAAAGTATTTTAATTAGTGTATATACACTAATTATATTATCAAGTATAATATTTACTATATCGTATCAACAAAATTCTATTGTTGGAGATATTGATGAAAAAATCTTGAGTAATAGATTGTTTTTAAGTAACTATTTTTATAAAGACAATACTATTAATTTATTTGGAAATGACATAGATACTGTAAAATTTGCATTTGACTTAGGAATAACTCGTACAATAATTGAATTTGGTGTAATAGTATTTATTATAATTGCTATCACCAATATGATTCTAGTAATGAGGTATACAAAGAATAAAAATTACAATAGAGTGTTATTAATGTTAATTTTTTTAATTATGTCTGTGATGGAAAATGTATGGATATATCCCTTTAAAAATTTATCATTGCTATTTATAGCTGATATTATATTCAATAGTAGAAAATTAAAAAAATGATAGGAGCTGCATTAGATGATAGATGAAACATTATTATCAATAATAATTCCAATATACAATACTCCTGAAAATCTATTACGTAATTGTTTAAACAGTATTGAAGTGCAAAACAATTCACACATAGAAGTATTACTTATTGATGATGGCTCAGAAGAATTTTGCCACAATATATGTTTGGAATACTCGCTACGAAATCAAAACTTTTTATATTATAAGCATAAAAATGCAGGATCAAGTTATACCAGAAATAGGGGAATTGAATTGTCGAAATCCGATTATTTAATATTTGTTGATTCAGATGATACTCTTGAGGACACTGCGGTAGAAACAATAATTAGAGAAATAACTGAAAATAAGATTGACTTATTAATATATAATTGTAGAAGATATAATTCAAATAATAGTATTAAGGATGAACATTTACTCGAAAATAATCATATATACATGAATGAAACGGACAAATGTAAATTATATGAACTTTTAGTATATACGCATGAATTAAGTTTAGTCACTACAAAAGTATATGTAAAAAATATTATATTAAAAAACAATATATATTTTTCTACTGATATGAAATGGGGAGAAGATATAGCATTTAATATAGACTACTTCGTTTGTTGTGATAAAATAAAATATATAGATGTTGTATTATATAATCATTTTTATAGAAGCAACAGCGTTGTTACTCAGATAGAGTTGAAAAAACTGAAAGATTTAAAGAAAGAGTATAACAAAAGATTAAGCCTTATAAATTTAAAATTTAGAGAGTTACAAAAAAATATATTGGTACATAAATTAAAGGAATTAATATTAAAAGAAGTTTTCATTTTTACTGCTAACAATTTATATATAGGGGCAAAAAAAAGAGATATAAAAAAAATGTATAAAGAAATAAATATATACGAAATTTTAGATATATCTAATAATAAACTTAAAATAAAAATCTTAAGCATTTTACTTAAAAACAATTTACTTGGGTTAATTAAAATAGCTATACACATAAAGAGATTTATAAAAAGGGGATAATAAAACATGGAAAATATTGGACTGATTACGTTTCATGCGGCACACAATTGTGGATCAATAATGCAGGCGTTTGCACTACAGACAAAAGTAAAACAGTTGGGGTATAATTGTGAGATTATAGATTTCTCTAATAAAGGACAAAAAGAATTATATGAAATATTTTCTAAAAGAAAGACACTTAAAAAGTATGTAAGAAATTTAGTATTATATCCTCACAAAAGAAGATTAAAGTTGCATTTTAAAAATTATGAGGATTTCATAAGAAAAAATCTAATATTATCTAGTAAAAAATATGAAGAATATAAAGAATTAGAGTCTGAAAAATTTAATTATGATACTTTTGTATGTGGGAGTGATCAAATTTGGAATGTAACAATAAAAGACTATGATGATGCTTACTTTTTACCATTTGTAAAAGATAAACCTAAAATAGCATATGCTCCCAGTTTTGGAGCAAAAAATATTGAAAAGCATGTGCAAGATATAGATAAGTATAGAAAATATCTTAATGATTTTAATTTTTTATCTGTAAGAGAACAGAATGGGCAAAAATGGATCAACAATATTACTGGAAAAACGGTACAAGTAATATTAGATCCAACATTATTGATAAATAGAGAAATTTATGATAAATTGGAAAGAACGTCTAATATAATTGATGATTACATATTTTATTATGCACCCAACTATAAAAAAGACATAGATAAATTTGTAAAGGAAATATCAAAAAAGTATAATTTAAAAGTCATAGCATGGAATACAAAAGATTATATACTTAAAGGATTAAAGTATAAAGGATTTGAATTAGCAAAAGAGCAAGATCCTGGAATTTATTTAAATTTAATAAAAAATGCTAAGATCGTAATTACCACATCATTCCACGGAACTATTTTTTCATCTATTTATAGGAAAAATTTTTGGACAATAAAAAATGGAAATATGTATAGCGATGATGATAGAGTAATAACATTGATAAATCAATTAGGATTAACAGAAAGATTAATTGAACCTAAGTTTGATGATAAATGGGATTATTTTCAAAAAGTTGATTATACGAAATACAATAATAATATAGATGGACTAAAAAAACAATCCTTAGAATACTTGGAGTTAGCATTGAAAGGAAAAAATAATGAAAAATAGACATGCTATTTTAATAATTGCACATAATAACTTTGAAATTTTAAAAAGAAATTTAGAACTTATGGACTCTTACGATATTGATTTTTATATACATATTGATAAGAAAATTAAGTATAAAAACTTTTTGGAATTAAGCAATTGTGTAAAGAAATCAGGAATAAAAATTTTTTCATGCTACGAAGTATATTGGGGAGATATATCACTAGTAAAAACAACCCTTTTTTTACTAGAAAAAGCAAGTAATAATCAAGAATATTTATATTATCATTTGCTCTCAAGTTCAGACATGATAATAAAACCAATAGATGAAATTTTAAAATTTTTCAATTCAAACTACAACAAAGAGTTTGTTCATTTTGAAGATAATAAATTGCCTAAAATAAAAGTAGATTGGGTGAAATATTATTACTTTTTCACTAAATTTGTTAAGAAATATAAGTTTATACTGATATTTCAAAAAATCATATTAATTGCACAAAAAATACTAAAGATAAATAGATCAAATAGGACAAAATTAGATTTTGCATCTGGCTCGGAGTGGTTTAGCATTACAGATAAATTAGTAAAATATGTATTAAAAAACAAGGACATGATTTTAAAAATGTTTAATAATACAATTTGTTCTGATGAAATGTTTTTGCAAACATTGATTTTAAATTCAGAATTTAAAGATTATTTATATAATAATAAATTCAACAACGACTATTTGTCTTGTATGAGGATGATTGATTGGAATAGAGGAAAACCTTATGTGTATAAAGAAGAAGACTTTAAAGATTTAATTGACTCCCCATACATGTTTGCAAGGAAATTTGATGAAAGAATTGATATGAATATTGTAAATAAAGTATATTTAAAACTATTAAATGAAAAGGAAGCATAATATGAATAAGAAGGTATCTAATTTTATATTTAATATTAATCTATTATTAATGTTAATGATAGTGTTATTGCATTCATCCTATTTAGATATTGCACAAGCAAATTCATTACAATGGAAGTTAATGAAAATAATAAATATATTTTGTGATATAGCAGTGCCGATATTTTTTGTTATATCGGGTTATTTATTTTATAGAAATTTTAGCAATAATAAGTATATCTCCAAATTAAAAAGTAGATTTTATAGTCTGATAATACCATATTTTATTTGGAGTATATTGATTTTTATTTATTATGCTATTCTAACTAATATTCCATTTGTGTCTAATAATATAGAAAATAAAGTGGATTTTGAAATTCTAAGTATTATAAAAAATATACTATTGGCTAATTATGTTGAAACATTTTGGTTTATAAGAGTATTAATTGTATATATAATTTTTTCACCAATAATATATTGTTTAATGAATAGATCTGGAAAATATGGAGTTATAATTATTGTTGGCATGTTTTTAATAAATATAACGAATAATTTTGCATATAGTAATCCTATTTTTTGGCTACCATTATACCTATTAGGTACATATATTGCGTTAAACTTTAAGGAATTAATAGAAAGTGGAGAAGATGATAAAATACTGATAGTAAAAAAAAGATGGAAAATAAGTCTTATCATTTTAGCAGCAATAGTTTTATTCATTATCACCAAGCAGTATCAAAATAATAATGTTATGTATTATGTGTACAGAAATATATTTCCTATATTAATACTAATTGTATGTACTAAAATTAATGTTTTATATGATAGAAAAATAAATTTTATAAATTCATTTTTTATATTAGCTATACACATGCCATTAATAAAAACTATCAAAAATGTGGTCAATATTACTATTTTAAAAACAGATACAATTTTTAATATAATAATTGCCTATTTGTCTGTCTATGTATTAACAGTATTAACAATTTATATTTTATATAAGTTTTTAAATAAGTATTTTCCTAAAATATTAAACATTACTATTGGGAAAAGAAATTATGACAAATTGGAGAATTCGAAATGAATCAAATTAAAAAAAATTATATTTATAATGTATTGTATCAAATTATAGTTATAATATTACCATTTGTAACAGTACCATATGTTTCGAGAACAATAGGGGTTGAAGGCGTAGGAACATATTCATACACATATTCAATTGTGTATTATTTTATTTTAATATCGATGTTAGGAATATCAAATTATGGCACAAGGGAAATAGCAAAATTTAGAGACGATAAGAAGGAATTATCAATAAAGTTTTTTTCCATATATAAGTTACAATTGATAATGTCATTTTTAATGATTATCTCATACTTATTATATGTATTTATTTTCGATGTGGCATATAAAGATATAGCGGTAATACAAGTGATATATCTTTTCGCTAGCATATTTGACATAACGTGGTTGTTTTTTGGGCTAGAAAAATTTAAAATTACTGTAAGTAGAAATATTTTAATTAAGTTATTATCATTCATTTTAATACTTTTGCTAGTAAAAGACTCTGAAGACACGTGGGTATACACAGTAATACTAAGTGCAAGTACCTTAATAAGTAGGTTTATATTCTGGTTCATGGCTAAAAAATATATAATTATTGAGTATGCAAAATTTGCTAGGATAAAAGGACACGTAAGAGAAATTATTATTCTATTTATTCCGGTAATAGCATACAGCATTTATAAAGTGATGGACAAGATAATGCTGGGATCCATGATAGATGTAACAGAAGTAGGATATTATGAAAATGCAGATAAGCTTATAAATATGCCAGTTTCTCTAATTACGGCGTTAGGTACGGTAATGCTCCCAAGAATGGCACATATTATACATAATAATAAAAATAATCAGATGAATGAGTACATTAATAATTCAATTAGATTTATAACTTTTCTTGTTTTACCAATAGTCTTCGGGTTTGTTTCAATAGGAAGAGATTTTTCGGAAATTTTCTTTGGAAAAGAATTTTATAAAACGGGGACTATTATACTAATTTTAGCACCGACAATAGTATTTGTAGCTATTGCTAACGTAATAAGAACTCAATATTTAATACCAAAAAATAATAATAAAATTTATGTTATATCAACTATTTGTGGAGCAGTAATAAATTTAATAATTAATTTATTATTAATACCTAAATATGGTTCATATGGAGCGGCAGTAGGAACTATATTTGCAGAATTTTCCGTTATGATGTACCAAGTAATTGCAATAAGAAAAGAAATACCGGTAAGGAATTATATAAAATTATCATTTGATTTTTTAGTGTCATCAATTATAATGTATGCGATTATAACGTGCGTTGATTTACTACAATTAAATCAAATATATGGATTGATATTAAAGGTATTATTGGGAATAGGAGTATATTTATTATTAAATGCAAAGTATATTTATAAAAATATTGTAAAAAATTAGTATTGTAAAGGTGGAATTATATGAAAAGGATAGGTTTATGTGTAGTATTATATAATAATAACTTTGGGAGTATGTTACAATCATATGCAACCATGAGAATTTTAGATGAAATGGAATATGATTATGAATTGTTAAGATATAAAAAGAA
Organism: Lachnospiraceae bacterium; assembly: GCA_031262685.1. Taxonomy (GTDB): domain Bacteria; phylum Bacillota; class Clostridia; order TANB77; family CAG-508; genus CAKPQL01. The sequence goes on from JAISHG010000125.1 coordinate 13,968, forward strand.
ATATACTCCGCTATTTATATTAAAATCCTTACCTAGAGTTTTTAATCCTATTACAATTAATGATAAAAAATTACTAATTCAAAAGAAACTCTTAATGTTATTTCATTCGGATATAAAAAAACTAAACAATGCAAGAAATAAAAAATTTGAAGAGTTTAGAAATAATAATTTTAAAAATTATGGGGATGTGGCACATGGTTATAAAGAACTTGTAGAAATTGGAAATAAATATGATGGGTATATGGTGGGAAGTGATCAGCTGTGGTCTCCAAGTGGCTTGGCAACCAAGTTTTATAATTTGATGTTTGTAGATAAAGGTAAAATAAAAATATCGTATGCATCTAGTTTTGGGGTTAAGGTTATTCCAAAGTATCAAGAAAAAAGGACAAAAAAGTACTTAGAACGAATTCAATACATTAGTACTAGAGAAATTTCTGGTCAAAAAATCGTAAAAGATTTAATAAAAAAAGATGTCCCTGTAGTACTTGATCCAACACTATTACTTGATAGTAATAAATGGGACGAAATATTAAAAAAAGAAAATATAATAAAAATGCCATATATTTTTGCATATTTCTTAGGAACAAATTCAGAACACAGAAAACGAGTGCAAGAATTAAGTCAAAAAACAGGATTAAAGATAGTTACAATTAGACACATGGATCAATATGTAGAATCTGATAATGAATTTGGAGATATTGCACCATATGAAGTAGGACCAACAGAATTTGTGAATTTAATACGTTATGCAGAATTTGTTTGTACGGATTCTTTTCATGGTTCAGTGTTTTCAATTATAAATCATAAGAAGTTTTTGATTTTTAATAGATATTCTAATGATTCAAGGGTATCAAAGAACTCTCGCATCGATAGTTTGTGTACAAATCTAAATATACAAGACAGAAGATATGTAAATCAAGATATTTATGAAGCTATAGATAAAGAAATAGATTATGTAAAAATTGATGAAATTGTAGATAAAATGAGAAATGATTCAAAAATGTATTTAAAAAATGCATTAAGTAAGATTGTAGATTCAAGCAGTATTTAATAATATGCAAATATTAAAGTACCAAGAGATTTAGCAGTAATAGATATAGAGGTTAATTATGAATAAGATATGTAATAAAAAAATGAAAATCTTAAAAGTTTTTTTGTTTATAGTAATATTAGGATTAATAGCAACATATTTGGAAAAACTACTCATATTAAAAGGGGATTATAGTAAAAGAATAACGAATTATTATGAACAAAAAAATAATACATTGGATATAGTTAACATAGGAACAAGTCATATTCAAAATACAATTAATCCTGCCATATTATGGAATGAATATGGTATTACTTCTTATGATTTATCTGGTCCAACACAACCAATTTGGATATCATATTATTATATGGTGGAGGCATTAAAAACACAAAAGCCAAAGTTGATTATAATAGATACATATGGAATCATATATGCAAATGAGACAAACAACGAAATTAAAGAGGGAAATATTAGAAATAATATTGATAATATGAATTTTTCTATGAATAAATTTAGAGCTATAGAGGATTCAATAGAAAGCGAAGATAGACCTTCTTATATGGTTAATTTAATGAAATATCATACTAGATGGAAAGAAATCAAAGAACATGATTTTTCTTTAAAAATTGGAAGAAATGTCTTTAAAGGATATTTAATAGGTTTTACTATTAAAGAAAATACAAGGAGAGATGTTTCTAATATCATAGAGATGACCGCAGTAAATAATAAAAATGAGGAATACTTGCATAAACTAATAAATTTAGCCAAAGAGAAAAATATTGAATTATTATTTGTATCTGCACCATACCCTATAACTGAAAATGAGCAAAAAATAGCTAATTCTGTTTATAATATTCTTGAAGAAGAAAATATCTCGTACATAGATTACAATTTACTTTACGATGAATTAAATTTGGATTTTGGTAAAGATTTCCGTGATATTAGTCATTTAAATTCTTATGGTGCGATAAAAGTCACCAACCACTTAGGCAATTACATAAAAGAGAATTATGACATACCAGACCATAGACAAGATCCGGAATATGCATATTGGTGGGATGATACGCAGTATTATTATAAAATGGTAGATGAACAAAGTTTAAAAACCACTACAGATATAAAAAAGTGGATTGAGCAAGTACAAAATTCAAATAATTATATAGTTTTAGGTTCATATAAAAATACAACAAATAATAAAATAAGTGAGGAGACTATACAAAATATGAAGACACTAGGGGGGGATAAACTTTCATTTAGTTTCGACATTAAAGATAATTATGCATTTATTATTGATAATGGACAAGTTATATACGAGAAAAAACAAAAGTCTAAAATAGCATATAAGAACGAAGAAAACTGGTTTAAAACTAGAATTGATGCAACTACTAGTTCGTCTAGTATAAAAATAGAAGCGGTGGAATATAGCAAAAATAAGGATGGGATTAACATAGTTGTATACGATAAAGTTTTAGAAAAAGTTGTAGATTCAGTAAATATTGGACTAACAGGAAAAATTAGCAGGTAGCAGAAGAGTAATTGTTAGTAAGAACAACAAGATTTATATACTTATTTTGGAAGGATGAATACTCATGAAAAAAAGAGTAATTAAAGTATTAATATTTATAGTTGTATTTATTAGTATATATGATATTTGTAATAAAGTTTTTATAGGCGTTGGGGAATTAAAGGCAACGAATCCATTTTATAATGAAAAAGAAGATACTCTAGATATAATTAGTATAGGAAGTAGTCATATGTTTTGTACTATAAATCCTAGTATTCTATGGAATAATTACGGGATAACTTCATATAATTTTGGAGGACCAGGACAAGCAATTTGGACTTCATATCACTACATGTTAGAGGCATTAAAAACACAAGAACCGAAACTCATGATAATTGACGTATTTAGCATAGTTGTTATTAATAGTAGTGATTATGTAGGACATGAAGGTAATGTAAGAAGCAATATTGATAATATGAAAATATCAATAAATAAATTTAATGCAATAGAAAATTCTGTAAAGAAAGAAGATAGGGAGGCTTATTATATCAATTTTATGAAATATCATTCCGGATGGAAAAAAATAGAAAAAAGTGATTTTAATATCGATAAGGACATCGATTTATATAAGGGATATAATATGATTGCAAACAGGAAAAAGATAAATAAAAATGATGTTAGTGCCATTAAAGAATTAACAGAATTGAGTAATAAAAATAAAGAATATCTATATAAAGTAATAAATTTGGCAAAAGAAAAAAATATTGAATTACTATTTGTGTCTGCACCATACCAAATTACAGAAAATGATCAAAAAATAGCTAATTCTGTTTATAGTATTCTTGAAGAAGAAAATATCTCATACATAGACTATAATTTACTTTATGACGAAGTAGAGTTGGATTTTGAAAAAGATTTTAGAGATAATGGTCACCTTAACGCATATGGCGCAACTAAACTTACAAACCACCTAGGTAACTACATAGAAACACATTATGACATACCAGACCGAAGACAAGACCCAGAATATGCATATTGGTGGGACGATACTCAATATTACTATAGGTGGGTTGATGAACAAAATTTAAAAACCACTACAGATATAAAGAAATGGATTGAACAAGTTCAAAATTCAAATAATTACATAGTTCTAGGTTCATACAGAAATACAACAAATAATAAAATAAGTGCAGAAACCATTCAAACTATGAAGATACTAGGGGGGGAGAAACTTTCGTTTAATTTCGATCTTAAAGATAATTATGCATTTATTATTGATAATGGACAAGTTATATACGAGAAAAAACAAAAGTCTAAAATAGCGTACAAGAATGAAGAAAACTGGTTTAAAACTAGAATTGATGCAACTACTAGTTCATCTAGTATAAAAATAGAAGCGGAAGAATATAGCAAAAATAAGGATGGACTTAATATAGTTGTATATGATAAAGTTTTAGAAAAAGTTGTAGATTCGGTAAATATAGGACTAACAGGAAAAATTAGTAGGTAGTAGGAGGAGTAATCGTTATGTTATTTAATTCAATAGATTTTTTAATATTTTTTCCAATCGTTGCATTAATATATTTTATAATTCCGCAAAAGGTAAAATGGATATGGCTTCTTGTTGCAAGTTACTATTTCTATATGTGTTGGAATCCTAAGTATGCGGTACTAATGGGAACATCAACAGTTATTACATATTTAAGTGGAATATTCATTTCTAAATGCGATAAATACGAAGAGAAAAAAGCTAAACGAATGAAGAAAATATGCATTGCACTTAGCTTTATATCTAACCTAGCAATACTAGTGTTTTTCAAATATTTTGGATTTATAGAAAATAATTTGAACAAAATATTTGATATATTAAACATAACATTAAAAGCTCCAAGTTTTGATGTTTTACTTCCTGTAGGTATTTCGTTTTATACATTTCAAGCATTGGGATATACAATGGATGTGTACAGAAAAGATGTAAAACCAGAGAAGAACCCATTTAGATATGCTCTTTTTGTATCTTTCTTTCCGCAGTTAGTTGCAGGACCAATTGAAAGGTCTAAAAACTTAATACATCAATTAAGAGAAGAGCACCGCTTTGAATACGAACGAGTTAAAAATGGTTTGTTACTAATGCTATGGGGATTTTTCCAAAAACTTGTTATTGCAGATAGGGTTGCAATATTAGTAAACACAGTTTATAACAACACATTCGATTATGAAGGGTTTCAGTTAATTATAGCAACAGTGCTTTTTGCAGTACAAATTTATTGCGATTTCTCTTCTTATTCAGATATAGCAATTGGTGCGGCTCAAGTTATGGGATTTAAGTTAATGCAAAACTTTAAAAGACCATACTTTTCAAAATCTATTGCAGAGTTTTGGAGAAGATGGCATATCTCTTTATCAACATGGTTCAAAGATTATTTATATTTCCCACTAGGTGGTAGCAGAAAAGGTAAATTTAGAACATATATTAATATTATGATTATATTTATTGTAAGTGGATTATGGCATGGTGCTGCATGGACATTTATTATTTGGGGATTTTTACATGGAGCATACCAAGTATTTGGAAGGCTTACAAGAAACTTGCGTGATAAAATCTACGATAAGTTTAAAGTAAAAAAAGAAGCATTTAGTTATAAACTAGGGCAAGTTCTTACAACATTTTCTTTAGTAAGCTTTGCATGGATTTTATTTAGAGCAAACTCAATTAGTGATGCAATATATGTTATAAAGCACTTGTTTGTATGGAATCCATGGATTTTAACAGACAATGTATCATTATTCAAACTGGGGTTAGATAGACAAGACTTCGAATTAGCAATCTTTAGTATATTTGTGCTAATTTGCGTAAGTTTAATTAGAAGAAAAAATAGCGTTAGAGAGTTGATAGCAAAACAAGGCATAGTGTTTAGATGGACGCTATACTACCTTGCGATTTTTGCAGTATTAATTTTTGGAATATATGGACCAGGATATAATGCAAGCGAATTTATATATTTTCAGTTTTAGAAGAGAATACAAACGAGCTGTCAAGGAAAACTTGTCAGCTCGTTTTTTGCCATACAACCAGAACAAATATTTGTAAAATGTAGTGTTACAATTGATGTGAAACAAAAATAATAGAAAATAAGAGATTCAAGTAGTATAATTGAATTGTTAAGAAACAAATTATACGAAAGGACTTGAACCTCTTATGAATAGTAG
>JAISHG010000098.1 GCA_031262685.1 Lachnospiraceae bacterium
AACTAAACCTATTCTTTTCCAATTTTTTGCTAACATAAATATCTCTCCTAATTATACAAAGTAATCACAAAAATAATTATACTATATTTAAATTTTTTGTCAATATGCATTCCATGTTAGGGTATTCCTAACGGGTCAGGGCGCAGGGTCATGTGCCCCTACAATTAAACAATAATATCTGCCTTCTGTTATAACCTCATGGTCAGAGCGTATGCAATGTGCCCCTACAATTTGGAATTTGTAATGTGTTTTACTTCATCTTCTGTTAAATAACGCCATTTGCCTAATGGAATATCTTTTACATCGATTTCCCCTATTTTACTTCTGTGCAAAGCTATTACAGTTTTACCTATTGCCTCGCACATTTTTCTTACTTGCCTGTTTCGCCCCTCGTGTATGGTAATTACAACTCTAGTTTGATTTTTCTCTTCGTTGATATTTATAATTTTAACCTTGGCAGGTTTTGTTGTATATTCGTCTATTTGTACTCCATTTTTTAATTGTTCTATTTCTTCTTTTTCTACAGTTCCCTTTACTGTTACAATGTATGTCTTATTTATTTCATGTTTAGGATGTGTTACTTTATATACAAAATCTCCGTCGTCTGTAAGTATTAGTGCCCCGGAAGTGTACATATCTAGTCTTCCTACAGGAACTAGTCTTTTGCTTGTTTTTACTAAGTCTAATACTGTGTCTCTATTAAACTGATCTTCTACTGTTGTTACATATCCTATTGGCTTGTTTAGTAGTATATATGTAAAAGCATTTTTGTTGTCCTTTATTAGGACGTTATTATACTCTATTTTATCGGTGTCTGCATCTACTTTTGTACCTAACGTAGTAACAACTTGTCCGTTTACTTTTACTCTTCCCTCTAATATATACTCCTCGCATTTTCTGCGAGAAGCAACTCCACAATCTGCCAAATATTTTTGTAATCTAATCTCCATTTACAGCCCCCCAAAGTGCCCTTATGCACCAATTAACTCTTTAGCATGTTTCATTGATATTTCTGTTATATCTCCACTAGCCATTCTTGCGATTTCTTCTACCTTTTCTTGTTTATTTAATAGTTTTACATTAGTTTCAGTCTTTTGGTTTAGTATTTCTTTTGTTATGTAATAATTGTTATCTCCCTTTGCCGCTATTGATGCCAAATGTGTTATGCACAAAACCTGATGTTTTTGAGAGATTATTCTCATTTTTTCTGCCACACTTTTTGCTGCTTTACCGCTTATTCCGGTATCTATTTCGTCGAATACTAAAACTGGTATTTTGTCTACATCTGCTAATACTGTTTTTATTGCAAGCATAATTCTTGACATTTCGCCACCAGATGCTATTTTTGTAAGTGGTTTGTAGTCTTCTCCTACGTTCGTAACAATTAAAAACTCTATTTTGTCTAAGCCATTGGATTCGAATTCTCCTTTTTCATTATACACTATATTTACTTTTATTTTTGCATTTTTCATTTCTAAATCTTCTAATTCTTTGTTGATATTTTTTGCTAAAGTAACCGCGGAATTTGTTCTAATAACATGCATGTTTTGCGCTATTTCTAGCATTCTACCCTCTAACTTTGCTAGATTTTCTCTTAGTTTTTTAATATATTCTTCTGAGTTTTCTATTTCGTATATTTCTTTTTCTATAGAATCTTTATACTTTATTATTTCCGCAATATCATTTCCATATTTTCGTTTTAATGATTGTATCGTAAAAAGTCTTTCTTCCACGCTATTTCTGGTGTCTTCATCGAAATATATATCTTTTTTATAAGAGGATATGTCTGAAGATAATTCTTGTATATCGTAATACATACTTTTTAAACTGTTTAACGAGTTGCTGTATTGTTCGTTTAAACTTGATATTTTTTCTAGGTTTCGTATTGCTACAGATATGGAATCTATTGCTTTTTCGCTTAGTTCTAAATCTGTAATATTTAATGCTTCTGATATTTTTTCTGAGTTTAATATTATTTTTCTTGTTTCTTCTAATTCAATGTCTTCGTTTGGTTTTAGCTTAGCTTCTGTTATTTCGTTTAATTGATATTTAAGCAAATCTAACTTTCGTTGTTTTTCTTTTTCGTCTCCATAATTTTTTGAAATTTCTTCTTTTAGGCTTAAATAATTGCTGTACAATTCCTTGTATTCTGCTTTTATATTTTTTAAGTTTATTCCTGCAAAACTATCTAAATACTGAACATGAGTAGCAGAGTCTAATATACGTCCGTTATCGTGCTGCCCGTGTATATCTATAATATTAGACATGAAATCTTTAAGTTCGTTTACTGTTACCATTCTTCCATTTATTTTGCACAAGTTTTTTCCACTTAAAGATATTTCTCTTGAAACTATTGTATCTTCCATATTTGGAGCTTCTGATATACTTAGCTCTATAAAGGAATAATCTTTGTTTTTTCTAATTATTTCTTTCGAAAATCTTCCTCCTGCAATAATACCTAATGAGTCTATAATTAGAGTTTTTCCAGCTCCTGTTTCTCCGGTTAAAACATTAAATCCAGAATTTAAGTTTATACTTAAATCGTCTATTATTCCAACGTTTTGTATATGTAATGTTTGAATCAAAATAAACACCTCTTAACTTTTACGAACATATATTCATATAGTATGGCGAATTTTTGTTCTTGTCAATAGTTTTTTATATTTTTCTTTACTTTTAAGTAAAAAATAAGTATAATAATAAAGCATTTTAATTGGCCCCTTGGTCAAGCGGTTAAGACGCGGCCCTCTCAAGGCCGAGTGACGAGTTCGATTCTCGTAGGGGTCACCAAAATATAATTATCTTTGTTTTAATGCTTCGTAAATAACTATTCCAGTTGATACTGAAGCATTTAAAGAATTCACTTTACCTTTCATAGGAATTTTTACTAGCATATCGCAATTTTCTTTCACGAGTTTACTTATTCCAAAACCTTCACTTCCAATAACAATGCAAATAGCACCAGTCCAATCCTGGTTATAATACTCTGTTTTTGTATTTATATCTGTTCCAATTATCCACAAACCACTCTCTTTTAAGTTCTTTATGCATTCATTTAAATTATTTACTCTGGCAATTTTCATGTATTCTACTGCACCTGCAGAAGACTTACTTACTGTGGCATTTACGCTTGCAGCTCTTCTTTTTGGTATTATTACTCCATGAACACCAGCAGTTTCTGCTGTTCTTATTATTGAGCCCAAATTATGAACATCTTCAATTCCATCTAGCATTAACAAAAATGGTTTTTCGTTCTTACTTTTAGCATAATCTAAAATTTCTTCTACTTCGCAATAATTAAATGGCGGAACAATTGCTATTACGCCCTGATGTGAACCTGCGGGAGACATTGCATCTAGTTTTCTTTTTTCTGCTTCCACAATTACAATCTTCTTTTCCTTTGCAATTGCTATTATTTTATTTATTGAACCATGCTTTTCATGTGCTTGTACAAATATTTTATTTACATCTCTATTACTTGACAACAGCTCCAATACAGGATTTCTTCCTTCTACTATATCTTCGTAATTTTTTTCTTCTACTTCTATTTTAAAATTTTTACTCATCCAAAATCCCAAACCTTTCTAAAATAGCATTATAACATAAATTTATTTATTATGAATAATTACTTTATTTTTGTATCAAAATATTAGTAAATGAAAGGTTTTAATTATGAATCAAATACTCTTTTCTAAGTTTAATGAGGAAATTGAAAAAGCCACAAATAAAGGCAAAAAACGTATATTGATATTTTTTAAGTATCAATTTATTTTTTCTATTATCGTAATATTAGCATGTGTGATTTATTATTCGTACATACTCTATAACACAAGAAAGGAAGAAGAATTATCTGCCCAATTTTTATCTAATTACAATATAAATTTACTATATTCGGATATGCAAGATTATTCTACAAGTGTTGTTTACGAGAATAAAGACACGAATTCTTTTATAATAGGTATTATAGAAATTAAGAAACTCAAAATAATATATCCTATAGTATCGGAGGCTAATAATGATTTATTAAAATTTGCAACTTGCAGATTTGCAGGTCCGCTTCCTAATAGAACGCGGAAACCTTTGCATTGCAGCACACAACTATAACGATAATAGATTTTTTAGCAAAATTCATAATTTAGATATTGGAGATAGAATTAGTATATACGACGAAAATGGAAATATGCTAGAGTATTCTGTTTACAATAAATACACAATTGAATCGACTGATTCTAATTGTGCTAGCCAAGAAACAAATGGCACAAAAGAAATAACTCTTGTTACTTGCAATAATATTACTGGTTTTAGATTCGTTGTTAAAGCTAGAGAAATAAGCAGTTAAAAAACAAGAAAAGATAAACATCCATCTTGGATATTTATCTTTCATTTATATTAAACAATAAACTATTGTTTATAATCCTTTATATTCTCTAGTTTTCTTGTATGCGTACACTGCTGAGATTGCTATAATTCCTGCAAATATTAACATTCCTGTGTTTTCTACTATACCTGTTTGTGGTAATGTTGTGTTATTTGCTACATTTGTTACTACATTATTAACTGGTGCTGTATTAGTGTTTGTATTTGTGTTAGTGTTTGTATTAGTATTAGTATTTGTATTTGTGTTAGTATTTGTATTTCCTGGTTGTATTATTATTGGTGAGTCTGTAGCATATGATGCTACTGGAACAAATAAAACAACTGCTAATAAAGCAACTATAACAATTAATAAACTTTTCTTTAGATTAATCATACTATCTTCTCCTTACAAAAATTTCTCTCATTAATATTATTTAATATCTGTGAATATTTATACCATATTAAATTTTTTTTTGCAAC
>JAISHG010000108.1 GCA_031262685.1 Lachnospiraceae bacterium
ATATGGAAAAGATGTATGGACTTAAATGATAGGTCATTAAGAAAAATAGAAATAGGGTTATCTGGAGAAAAAAATATTGTTCCAAGAGAAGACGGATTCGATATAACAGTTGCTTCTGAAATAATGGCAATATTTTGTTTAGCAAAAGACTTAAAAGATTTAGAAAACAGAATTGGAAAAATAACAGTAGGATACGACAAAGATGGTAAACCAATTACTGCACACGATTTAAAAGCAGAAGGAGCAATGACGGTACTTTTAAAGGATGCTTTTAATCCAAATTTAGTACAAACACTAGAGGGAACACCTGCGATAGTTCATGGTGGACCATTTGCAAATATAGCACATGGATGTAACAGTGTAATAGCAACAAAACTTGCAATGAAATTAGCAGATTACACAATTACAGAAGCAGGATTTGGAGCAGACTTAGGAGCAGAAAAATTCTTAGACATAAAAACAAAGCACTTGCCAAAATGTCCAGATGCAGCAGTATGTGTTGCAACAATAAAAGCATTAAAATATCATGGTGGAATGGACATAAAAGAAATTGCTAATCCTAGTATAGAGTATCTAGAAAGAGGAATTCATAATTTATTAAGACATGTAGACAACATAAAAAATAAATTTGGAATAAACGTAATAGTTGCAATAAACAAATTCAATCAAGATACAGAAGAAGAAATAAAATACTTAGAAGAAAAATTAAAAGAACAAGGCGTAAACATGAGCTTAGTAGAAGCATGGGGCAAAGGTGGAGAAGGCGCAAAAGACTTAGCAACTAAAGTTGTAGAACTATGTAGCAAAGGAAACAATTTTAAATACATATACAATGAAGAAGACTCATTAAAAGAAAAAATAGAAAAAATAGCAACAAAAATATATGGAGCAACTGGAGTAGAATATTTGGAAGACGTAACTAAAAAGTTAGAAGAAATAGAAAAATTAGGATACAAAAACTTCCCAGTATGTATAGCTAAAACCCAATATTCATTCTCAGATGATGCAAAAAATCTAGAATGCCTAGAACCATTTAAAATACATGTAAAAAATGTAATACTAAAAACAGGTGCAGGATTTGTAGTAGTATTAACAGGAGACATATTCACAATGCCAGGACTTCCAAAAAGCCCAGCATCAGAAAGAATCTTCTTAAACCAAAACGGCGAAATCGAAGGAATTTTTTAGGACAATTTATTAAATATATACTGTAGGGGTCGGCGTCCTCGACGACCCTGTCCAGGAACATACAAAATGCATAAATGTATAAAAAACCATTTTTTGGAGAACTTATTCACAAATAAAATTTTCCAAAGGTGGTTTTTTCTATGCAAAAAAAAATAAAAAACATCGAATTACAAAAAAAAATAATGGCAATTCTTCTCATAATATCATCCATAACATACTTATCATATAACATATTCTTCAGAACCGAAGTCCATGGACTTTCCAAATACGGTTCAAGAGGAGAAGAAGTAACACAAATACAAACAAAACTTAAAAGATGGGGATATTATAATGGCTCAATAGATGGAATATATGGAAGTCAAACTTTAGCTGCTGTAAAATGGTTTCAAACTAAAAATGGACTTGTTTCAGATGGAATAGCAGGACCAAAAACTTTAGCTGCAATGGGAATATTTGCATCTAGTTCATCTTCTTCAGGAAGTTCTACCAACGATACAAATGTCAATCTTTTAGCAAGACTAATCTATGGAGAAGCTAGAGGCGAGCCCTACACAGGACAAGTGGCGGTTGGCGCAGTAGTAATGAATAGAGTAAAACATTCATCATTTCCAAGCACAATAGCAGGAGTAATATATCAAGCTGGTGCATTTAGTGTTGTAGATGATGGACAAATAAACTTAACTCCAAACGATACTGCCAAAAAAGCGGCGCAGGATGCAATAAACGGGTGGGACCCATCATATGGTGCAATATACTATTTTAACCCAAATACTGCAACAAGCGCATGGATTTGGTCTAGACCACAAACCACAACAATAGGGAATCATAGATTTTGTAAATAAGTAATATTTGTCCCAATTTGAACATAGTAATATAACATGTAGGAGGATGGGACATGGATACAAACGTAATAATAACCTTTTTAGCATGTGTAATTGTATTAGTTATATTTGGAAAAATCTTAGTATTGCCACTTAAAACAATGCTTAAAATAATTTTTAATTCTGTATTAGGTGCAGCACTAATATATATAATAAATTTAATTGGAGCGAGCTTTTCGTTTCATATAGGACTAAACATAATAACAGCAATAGTAATAGGTATACTAGGTCTTCCGGGCGCAGTGCTGCTAGTATTTTTAAAAATAATAATTGGATAAGAAAAAAGACCTCTTTCCTTATTAAGGGAGAGGTCTTTTTTGTTTAACTAATCTATCAATTCTATTATTTTATCAGCAGTTTCTTCACTTGCATTTGCAACTATAGTAATAAAATCGGTCAAATCATGTTCAATACTTGCTTTTTCTAATGCTTTTATATAGTCGGCTCTATTTTTAACAGATATTATAGCTAAAGGATAACCATGTTTTAATAAAACTAAGTTCATTAAAAGTCTTGCTGTTCTTCCATTGCCATCTACAAAAGGGTGTATATATACAAGTTTATGATGTAACTCCGCAGCTAATTGTACTGGATGCATTGTATCCTTGTTTGATGTGTACCAATCAACGAATTCACTCATTAGTGTATTAAGTTTTATATGGTTGGGTGGAAGATGAGAACTGCCACTTATTCTAACATTTACAAATCTATAATTTCCTGCATTTCTATTATCTATATTTTTTAATATGAGTCCATGTATTTTTAAAATAACATCCTCTGTTATTTCTATATTATTTTTTGCTATATCTTCCACAAAGTCAATTGCTTGTTTATG
>JAISHG010000023.1 GCA_031262685.1 Lachnospiraceae bacterium
ACTATTACAGCAAAGAAACAAAGAACCAGAAAAAGAATATTGGTCAATACCAGGTGGAAAAGTAGAATTCTTTGAAAAAATAGAAGACGCATTAAAACGTGAAATAAAAGAAGAAACTGGCGTCGATATAGAAATTGTAAGACTACTTGGAATATGTAATCATATAGTAGATAATGAAAAGATACATTATATATCTCCGTCATATTTGTGCAAAATAAAAAGCGGAGAGCCGAAAATAATGGAACCGCAGAAGCATATAGACATGAAGTGGTTTCCATTAGATGAATTACCAAAAAATCTAACAATTACAACAAAAACAGCCATAGAAGATTATTTCGCAATTGTAGGAGATTGAGAGGGGAAAGATAGAAATGAACATATTAATAACAGGTGCAGTAAATGGAGCAAATGAAGAAAGCAAACAATTATATCAAAGTATAATAGATGCGTGTGAAGCATATTCGAACTCTATTTCATCACCATTAGATACAATGCAATTTAAGGGAACAAATGAAGAACGATACAAAAAAGCAATGGAATTATTGAAAACAGCTGAACTTATTATTGCAGAAATGAGCATTCCATCAACAGGGCAAGGAATGGAATTACAAGAAGCGGTAAACCGTAATATTCCAATTATAATAATTGCAAAAGAAGGAAGCAAAATATCTGGGTTATTGTTAGGTACACAAAAAATTATAGAAATGATATACTATAAAAATAAAAAAGAACTAGAAGAAAAATTATCTATGAGTTTAAAGAAAATACATTATAATAATTAAGAAAAATGTAGCGGTGAGCTATTAGCGAACCATGCGAACCATGATTACAAAGCCTTTCTGAATAGCTCAAAGGAGGAGAAAGAATGGAAACAGAATTATATGAGTTGGTTGATGAGAATGGAAATAAAACGGGTAAAGTAATAACGGAAAAGGAAAATAGAAATGTGGTGTTTCCAGTTAATTACTTCATGCCAATTGTTGGAGTTGTAATAATAAATAATGAAAATAAGATATTATTGCAAAAACGTAGCAAACTAAAAACACATAATCCAGGGGTATGGGGAGTATGTGGTGGAAAAGTAAATTTTAAAGAAACTCCAGAAGATGCTATAATAAGGGAAACTAGGGAAGAAATAGGTATAGACTTGAATGGAAAAAACCTAAAACTATTAACTCAAATGGCAGATGAAAACGTAATAGGAGATAAAGGCTTTTTTACTACTTTTTATATTAATCAAAATGTAGATTTAGATAAATGTGTGATTCAAAAAGAAGAAGTGGACGAAGTTAAATACTTTACAATAGATGAAATTGAGAAAATAGATTGCGAAAAATTAGAATGGTTAGAAGAATTAAAGAAATTACTAGGCAAATAATTAAGAAAGGAGAAACATATGAAAAAAATAGTAAATAATGTAATTATCGGAGTAATAGTAATAATACTTGTGCTTATAAATTTTAGTAGTATAGTTTATGCTGATATGGGTCCTAAACCTTCTATAACAATAAAATTAGAAAATATGAATACAGATAATTATTTAATAGATTTACTTGTGTATGATGAAACAGGTGAAAACTATACAAGTGAAATGGATTATAATGGAGAAGGTCTAACGGAGAGTCAAATTAAGACTTTATATGATATTAATTATGACGGTTGGATATCAGAAAGTACAAGATGGAATGAATATCTTTTGTTTGCCGAATGTGCTGGTACAAGCGAACGAGAACATACTTTTAGCTATTTTGGAACACCAGATACATATAAAGTTATTGTTATAAATAATGATACAGGCGAAATAAAAATAAGTGATGTAATCAATAGAGAAGAGTTTAAAAGTTATGTTACATTAGATGTAAATCTAATGGGGGCAAAGCAAAGAATATCTTTTGTAGGTATAGTAGGGACCCTAATATTAACAATAATAGTTGAATTAGTGATAGCACTACTTATGAGAATAAGAAATAATATAAAACTTATATTGATAACAAATTTCGTAACGAACATTATATTACAACTATTTTTCTTATTATTCTCTATTAATTTTAAAATAGTAGAATTTGTTATAATTGAAATGCTAGTTATTTTAGTTGAATTTCTAATTTATAAAAAATATATGAAAGGGCAATTACAAAATAAAATTTTGCTATACACGTTTGTATCTAATACAATAACAGCAATGCTAACATTTCTGATAAAGTAAGATTAAAAGAAAAATGTAGCGGTGTAGTGGTGAGGTGGTAGCGAACCATATCTGCGGAGACATTCTAAGGCTATTTGTAGGTAGAAAGGATTTAAATAGAATGGGAAATAATTTGTTTATAATACATGGCTATAACGGGGATACAACAGAAACATTTGGTAACTATGTAAAAACGGAAAGTGAAAAATTAGGAATTCAAGCATATATGCCGAATTTTCCAATAAGGCAAGAAGCGACTTACGAAAATTGGTCGGAAGTAATGGATACGTACTGGCAAAAAGGATTAATAAATAAAAATACAATAATAGTAGCACATAGTTTGGCCACACATTTTGTGCCTAAATACATAGCAGACCGTAATATACAAATACAGTTATATATAAGTTTAGCAGGTTTTTTAAATGATAATTCTGGAAGAGAAGATATAAGGACAGTAGTAGAAAGATTTAAGCCTGCAGATGAGGAAATAGAAAAAGCAATAAATCTTATGGAAAACAGATATGCAATATACAGTGACAATGATCATTTGAATCCCAAAGAAGAACTAGAAAGATATGCAGATAAGTTTAAAGCAAATAAGATATTTATAAGCGGAATAGGTCATATGGGCAGAAGAGCAGGTGTAAAACAAATTCCAGAAATAATAGAAATAATAAAAAAGACAAATGCTATGAACACATGAATGAAAGGAAATGGTGAATAAATGAAAATAACAAAATATCCACAAAGTTGCTTACTAATTGAAACAAGAGGAAAGAAAATATTAGTAGACCCAGGTGTAT
>JAISHG010000027.1 GCA_031262685.1 Lachnospiraceae bacterium
ATTTTCTTTTTCTGCTCTTCTGTACAAAGATAATCTCGAAATATATTAAATAAAATTGCTTTTGTTTCTACTAACATATTACTATCTAAATTGAAATCATCTTGAATTTCGTAATAGTATTCCTTATTCATGTTTGAGGATATTACATTTAACATTTCGGATGGAATTTTATTATATTCCTCTTCATTTAAAAGATTTAAAATAACAAATGCTTCCGCAAATGCATTATTATAATTATTCATCTTTTGTATTCTCCTCTCTTTGTTTTTCTAATAAAGAATGAATGGCTTCTTCTGCCTTATCACATTCTTCCGCACTAACATCAAATGTAGCTTTACCAATATCTTGGGAGTTTTTGCATTTCGTTGCTACATTTTTTCCATAATCAATACTGCGTAATTTTTCTACAATTTTTTTATATTTATCTGGCACATCATCTATTGGTCTGTCTGCATATTCGAAAAAAGCCTGTTTTGTTCCAGATTTCAAGAACCATTTTGCTAAATTTTTTTCTTTTCGTTGTTCCTCTGTCAATTTTATCTTCATATTTTTTCTTTCCATATTTTTAGGAAGTTTATTTTCATTTTCATCTAAGAATTCTAAAAATTTTTCTGCTGTAGTTTTTTCTGGTAATCCTAACCCTAATGTTCTTAGAGTAGTAATAACTTCTCTGTATTCATCTGGAACTTCTTCTATAGGATATCCTGTATAGCTCACAAGCACTTTTCTTTCCACAGACTCCCAATATCTGTTATATATTAAAACTTCTTTTTTTTGCTCATCATTTAATTCTCCCGATTTTAATATTTTACCGTTAACACTAAAGGCGCTCTTAGGCAACTTCCCATTATTCTTTAGTACAAATTCTATATAATTTTCTACTGCTGTTTTTTTCTCTAAACCAATTCCAAATCTTCTGAATTTTTCAATTGTATTCCTATATCTTTCAGGTACATATTCAATATCAACACCAACATTATCCACTATTATATCTCTAATTTCGGAGGAATCCCAACGTGAACGCAATCGTGTTTCATACAATTCCTCTTTAGTTAACTCCTCTGTTTTTAGCATATGTCCATCTTTTGATATAGCACCTCGCGGTAACTTTCCATTATTTTTTTCCATAAAATTTAATATATTTGTAGATATTTCAAATTTGTTGTTACCTATTTGAACCTTTTTCAATACTGATACAATTTGTTGATATTGTTGAGGAATTTCTTCTGGCTCTTTATCTAAAAGTAATTCCACTTCTTTCCTTATTGGTGTTCGATACCATTTTTGATATAATTTTGCTTCTTCAATCTGTTTATCGCTTAATTCATCTGATTTTAACGAATTTGCATACATAAATTCACCATAACTATTTGGCATTTTATAATTATTAGTTTCTACAAAATTTATCATCTCTTCAAGGATTGTTTTCTTTACTTCTTTTGCTTCTGTACCAAATCCATAATCGCGCATAATTTCAACGAATTCTCTATATTTTAATGGTACTTTTTCTATATCTTGCCCTGCATATTCTTTTAATATTTGGAATTCTTCAGATTGAAGCCACAAAACATATAACTCATGTTCTTCCTTTTCTTTTTCTGAAAGTTTTGATACTGTTACAATCTTACCATCTCGCCTATATGTGCTTCTAGGCAATTTACCGTTATTATCTTCTAAAAACTTTAACAGTTTTGGTACAACGTTTCTATCCTTATTAATTCCTAATCCATATTTTCTTAATCTAGCTATTATATCTTGGTGCTCTATTTGTATATCTTCAATTTCTTTTCCTATATTATTTGTTAGAATCTTTTTGTAATTGCTTGTAGCCCATCTGTGATAAAGTCGTGTCTCAATTTTTTCTTCTGTTGACAGTTCATCTCGTCTTATTATATTTCCATCTTTTATTATCTGAGATCTTGGCATTTTCCCATCATGTTCCTCAAGCCATTCTAACAATTGTTGTTCAGGACTAGTTATTGTATTTACATTTTTTTGAATTTCTATAAAATCACGCATTATTCCCTTTAATTCAAATGAATCTAAATTAAGTACCTTTTTTATTTCATCTTCTGTTTTAGGAGGAAATTCAATATCCCATAAATCAATTTCTGTTCCCTTGATTAATATTTTTTCTATTTGATTAATTTTATCTTCTTTTAAATCCAGATATTCTTCATATCCATCTAGGTATTTTCCATATTGTTTTTGAATTCTTATTAATGTCGCTGCCATTTTTTGTTCTTGTTTTATACTACTATTTATATCTGGAATCCCATTTTCTTTTGCCCAGTCTACAACAATTGATAATAATCTTAAATCGTCTCTTTTGTTATGTGTTTTTAAATTTTTATCAAAATCTACCGTTCTTAAAATTCCTGCAATATCTTTTATTATTGTCCTTTCATTATCTGGAGTTGGATTTTTTGGATCTTCTGCATACATAACTCTACCTAGCACCTGTAATGCCAATCTTAACGAGCTTTTACCCATCGGTCTAAATACATATTCCCCTGTAAGACCCGGGACATGCAGTCCTTCTCCCCCTTTGTTTATTACGATCATAAATTTTGTAACATCATTATCGTTATTTTTAAAGTTTTCTAACTCATCTGCATTTTTATTTCTTCCATAAGTTCCAAGCATTGAGTAAAATTTAGGTTTTATGTCTGTATCTGCGAAACTGTTAGCCAAAAGTTCTCTATAATATTCTACTTTTTCTTTTCCACTTTTTTTACCAATTGTATTACCATATTCATCTTCTATTTCCCCGTTATCGTTCACGGGTATAAATACAAGCCATTTTTGCCCAGATTTTACACCACTCTTTATGATTTCTTCTATTTTATCTGCATTTGCTACATTTCTACGCAAAGTTTCATATAGCTTTAATTGTTCCTGCCTTTCAGCTTCGTCTGTTATAGAATCTATATCATCTAGTAACTTCTTCATTTCACCATTTTCTTCAAGCATGTATTCATATTCTTCGACTTTTGGATTCATTAATATTCCCAGTTCAATTGCATCTCTAAAATCAAAATCTAATGCAATATGAGTATTATTCATTACTTCTTCTTCGGTGTATCCTAGTTTTAATGCAACTTCTTTAGACATATCTCTATCGTCTGAATCACGTATCGGTGTAGCTGTAATTCCCAGCACTTTTACATTTTCGTTTTGCTTTTCAAGTAGCTTATCAATTTTTTGCTCCCATTCGGTTGCTCCTGTTCTATGTAGTTCATCAAATACAATAAATCCATATTCAGTATTAATAAGCTCTTTTGAACGTTTCGCAAGGAGCCCTGGATATGTTTCAAATTTAATATCTTTAAATATTTCTGAAATTACTTCATCTTTTGTTTTACCTAGTGTACCTTTTCTTCCATGTATATACTCAATTATATTGTCTTTTACTTGTTCTATAATATCTTCTGATGGAGCTAAATACAAAAGTTTTTCATCCCTATGCTCTAAAAGTTCAGTCATAGCAACAAATGTTTTTCCCGCTCCTGTCGCTAAAATTGCTGATGCAAATTTTTTATCTTCAAAAAGATTGTCTACGTTATTTACTGCTTGCCTTTGATGATTTCTTAAACGTAATCTTGTTCCTTCTATATCATAATACTCCAAAAATTCTTCGACATCAGAAATAGAAACCTTTTCGTGTGATTTTATTTTTTGATAAAATTCACTACTTGGATTTTCTTGTAATTTTATAAGTAGATCGTTTCTTTGTGATACTGTAAGCTCTTCTATACCTATAGATTTCCAGTCATAAAGGTCAATTGTTGCTCCAGCTAAGTATCTTTCCTTTTTGATTTGTTCACTACTTTGAATGCCTTCTAGGATATTTAATAATAAGATTTTTGCGTCTTTGGAATTATAATTTTGTAAAAATCGTAGTTGTTGTTCTTCATTTAATTCCTTTACAACTGTTAGTAAATTGGTTTCATATTCTTTTAAATCTAAGTTTACAGATTCACTTAATCTAATGCCTTTTCCATTAATACGCGTTATTATTTCTGGCAATACTGTAAAGCCATTTTCAGCAATTTCGTTTATTGCTTCTTGATATTTAGGATTATTGTTTGTTATTATCGCTAATGAACTAGCTAGTTTTTTTGCCTGCAAATTAGCTTTTGTTAAATAAAACATCTTTTTATATAAATCGTTTGTAATTCCATATTCAATTCTACCGTCTGTCATTTCGTATGCATCTTCAATAGATAAATTTTCAACATCTTCACTTCTTATATTTGATATATTTATAGTATTTCCGTGCATTTACAAATTGTATCACTTCATTGGAAATGTCAGCTACTACTTGTTTATCATCTAAATTAAGTTGTTGTAATAATCCAAATATATCTACTATTTCTGGTGATACTTTTAATATTTCATTTTGCTCAATTTCTCCATAGTGTATTTGCTCTGAAGAAGAAAAAGCCATTCCAAGCGTTTTTATTAATATTATATTATTTGATGTGTGTGGAATTAATGGTTTTATTATTTTTGCTTTTTCTAATGCTGTTAGTTTTGCTAATATTTTATTTTTCTCAAAATTCTGCTCATCATTTAACAGTTGATGATTTGTTAATCTAGATGTTGGATTGGTATATATAATCCCTTTCTTCATTACAGTTTTCATATCATTTACTTTGACATTCGAAGTGTATCTTGTTTGTATTAAATTTCGTAATTCTTCGTCTGTTTTCGATGCATCTATATTATTAAATAATTTTATTATTTCATTCTTAGAATCCAATTCAGAAACTGCAGTATTAACCCTTTTTTCTATTTCTTGAAGCATATATTCGCCTGCGTTTACTACTTTTTCTCCCAATTCTTTTTTGGGAATCTTAACCATTATGTATCTGTTTTTATAGTTATCTCTTCCATACATAAGCGAAACATTAGCGTTTGATGTAAGGGAAATACAATTTGTATCTTTTCTGTTTCTGATTTTAATATGGTCATATACTTGTTCTAAGCTAATGGGTGATTTTTCGCTATATCGTCTAGCTACATTATCTGGATTTTCTATGTATCGCATTCTATCAGTACGTATTTGAAGAAAATTCCCGTCATTATCTAGGGTAATGCCATTTTCCATATCAGCATTATCTCCATTATTTAATGCACGAAACAAATAATAGTTTTCGTCATCGCTTATTAAATTGAATTTCTCCATATCAAATATTTGTTGATTCATAAAATCTCGCAACTTTCTTTTAACACAATACAAATATATTCTATCATACAATTATTAAAAAGAAGTGTTTTTAATGTATTTTTTTAGGTTTTTTTGTATTAATAATTTTTTTGGAACTACGAGTTTTTTGACTTCTATGCAAGAAAATGATATGATTATATGGAATATTCGTGGATACAGCGAAAAAAACAAATGTATCATTTTTGTAAAATACCTTTACAAAATTTTGGAGGTAAAATGGAACGCGTATTTGAAACACGGGACTACAGTATTCAAAGAGCTGATTTATGGCGGAGAAACTCATTCCTCGTGCTAGACATCGACCTTGCTCCTTCTTATTCTGCTCCGGTGGAAACAATCTCTTTTGATTTCAACAAGAATAACGACCGCAAAAAAGCTGCAAAACTTTTTGAGTTAGCAGACTGCGAAAGCCAAGACGAATTGCTCGACAAAAACTTTTACGTAGAAGTAGTGACTGAACAAGCGAGTTACGATTTCCAAAAAGAAACGTGGGAAAAAGTTTCTGAAACGTCTACAATCATCGGAATTTCATTTGACCTCAAGTCGTGGATTAGCCTTTGTTCTGAAAATCCGGACACTTGTGATATTAAAACACTGCACTCTCGCTTCTTAAGAAAAAAGAAATCGCAAAATGCGTAGTTTCATGGAAAAGACAATTCATTTGAATGTCTTTTCCGTTTTTTTTAACTTAGCTTTCTATTTTTTCTATATTAAATAATTCTTTTGAAGTTGCTACAAATACATCAATTTGAAATTTGTCTATCAATTTTTTTACATACTCGTCATTCATATCATAACATGGTCTAGTATTTTTGAATATCAATATCGCTGGTTTTACATTTACCCCATCTAGTTTAAAGTCACTTTTTAATTTGTTTTTGTCTATTTGATTCATATATGTGATAATTTCTAGAATGCACCTTAACAATGTTTCCTTACTCTCATCATTTTTTAATTCTATTAAATATAATTTGTCTTGTTTTAATGATATTAAGTCAATCTTACCGGCTTTTGTTGTTTGCTTATCTTTTAATGGTATCTGATAATCTAATATTTTACCAATATCTAAATAATCATTCTTATACATTTTCATGGCAATTATTTCCTCTCTACGAGGACTTTTAGGATTATATATACCATCATGTGTATCTATTTTATAACTTTTTTCTCTATTGATAGTTTTTATAGTTTCAAATTTATACTCATTACTATTTTCTAATATTTCTTTTGCTATTATTTCCGTATATTTTTCG
>JAISHG010000041.1 GCA_031262685.1 Lachnospiraceae bacterium
CTAATTGATATTATAACAAATCAGTTCGTATTAGATAACGGAAAAGTGGTAGACGACCCAATAGGCACATTAAGTTCTAGTTTTACATTAGAAGCACAAATAATGTTAGCAGATAAAGATTACGTAAAACAAATATCTGCAATATTTAAAAAAGCAGATATAGAAATTGATGGCATAGTACCAAATACTCTAGCAGAAAGGGAAGTGGTATTAGATAAAAACGAGCTTACAGACAACATCATGTTATTAGACATAGGAGCAGGAAATACAGACATTGGAATATTTGAGGCTGGCAAATTCGTATATACTAATACCATACCATTAGGTGGAGATAATATTACAAATGATATAGCAATGGTTCTAAATATTTCAGAAGAAGAAGCGGACAAGCTAAAAAAACAATATGGATTGGCACTTAAATCTTGTATAGATAACGATAACGAAATACTTCTTAATACACACAAGAGCGAGCCAAAGAACTATAAAATAAGGAGCTCAGAGCTAATAGAAATAATAGAAGCCAGGGTAGAAGAAATATTTACATTAGTAAATAAAGACATTATGGCACAGGGATTAAAACAAAAAATAAACAACGTAGTTTTAACAGGACAAGGAATTACAAACATAAATAAAAGCGATGTTGCAGGAAAAATTATATTAAACACACCAGTAAAAATAGCGACAGGAAGACTAGTAAGCACAATAAATCAAAGTCACAGAACTGCATTTTCAGTAGTAAGGTATGTTGCAACAAAACCTTTTGCAAAAACAGTATCAAGCAGTATAGACGTAAAAAAAGAAAGACACATAATACGAAACACCTTAGAAAAAGTCAAAGATTTTTTCTATAGCTAGTAGGGGCGTATTGCATACGCCCGGTACGGGTATGGCACCCGATGTAATGTTATTAATTTTAAATTATAAAAGATGGTATAAGGAGGAAAAGTTCATGATGGAAACAGAAAACGAAAACTTTATGATGGATGGAAGCGCAACAATTAAAGTAATTGGTGTGGGTGGAGCAGGAAACAACGCCGTAAACAGAATGGTTGATTCAGGAATTAGAGGAGTGGAGTTTATTGCCGTAAACACAGATAGGCAAACATTACTTTGTTCAAAAGCAAACACAAAAATCCAAATTGGAGAAAAACTTACAAGAGGACTAGGGGCAGGCGCTAATCCAGACATTGGTTCACAAGCAGCAGAAGAAAGTAAATCTGAAATAGCAGAAGCATTAAGAGGAGCAGACATGGTATTTGTAACAGCCGGAATGGGTGGAGGAACAGGTACGGGTGCAGCACCAATAGTTGCTTCAGCAGCAAAAGAATTAGGAATACTTACAATAGGAGTGGTAACAAAACCATTCACATTCGAAGGTAAAAAAAGACTTTCTCAAGCAGAAAGAGGAATAGAAGCATTAAAGTCAAGAGTAGATACTTTGGTTGTTATACCAAACGATAAACTATTACAAATAATAGACAGAAAAACATCTATAATTGAAGCATTCAAAATGGCAGATGATGTTTTAAGACAAGGTGTACAAGGTATATCAGACTTAATAGCAATACCAGGACTTGTAAACTTAGACTTTGCTGATGTAAAAGCAATAATGCAAAATACAGGAATGGCACATATGGGAATAGGTAGAGCAAGTGGAGAAAACAGAGCAGAAGATGCTGCAAAACAAGCTATACAAAGTCCATTATTAGAAACATCAATAGAAGGAGCAAGAGGAGTAATTATAAACATTACTGGTGGAAGTGACTTAGGATTACACGAAACAAATACAGCAGCAGAATTAGTACAAAGAAGTGTAGACCCAGAAGCAAACATTATATTTGGTTCTGTAATAGACGAAACATTAGGAGACGACATAGTAATAACAGTTATAGCTACAGGATTTGAAAAACAACCAGCAATAAGCAGTATTGGGGTGGAAAACTTAGTAAACAACACATGGAATAAAAAAATAAACTCAATACCTTCTGCACCAACAGATGTTGCGAGTTCACAAGATAACTTAGACGTACCATCTTTTTTAAGAAAAAAGAAAGTATAAGTTAAAAAAAGTAAAAATAAATACATAAAAAAAAGAAATAATCTACATTTGTAGATTATTTCTTTTTTTCGCCACGTAAATCTGACAGAAAAATTAAACAAACGAATGTAGAATATACAAATGACAATCTATTTAGATATTATATTTATAGAAAATCTTTGTATTAATTCAATAATTTTGCTTGCCACAGCATTAGTCGTAAAAACGAAAGTAAAAATAGTACAAATTTTAATTTCTAGTATTCTTGGAAGTGTATACGCAGTAGTAGTTTACTTATCTATAGCACCAATATTTTCAAATGTAATATTAAAAATATTGCTTTCCGTATGTATGGTGCAAATAGCTTATTCTGTAAAAAATCTAAAACAATTAGCTAAGATATTATTAATATTCTATTTAACATCATTTACATTTGGTGGTGTTGCATTGGCATTATTATACTTTGTAAAGCCAGAAAATGTATTTAGCAGTAATGGAGTATTAATTGGAGCATATCCTGTTAAAATAGCTATGCTTGCTGGCATAGTGGGCTTTGCAGTAATAATAGTAGCTTTTAAAAACATAAAGGGAAGACTAACTAAAAAAGATATGTTATGCGAAATAACAATTGTGTACAAAGAAAAAATGAAAAAAGTAAAAGCAATGATTGATACAGGAAACTTATTAAAAGAGCCTATAACAGGTAATAAGGTAATAATAGTAGAAAAAGAAGAACTTTATGAAATACTGCCAGAACAAGTATTAGAAAACGTACAAGGAATAATAAACGGAGAAAACAACATACAAGAAGATGAATATGCGACAAGATTTAGAGTAATACCATTCAAATCACTTGGAAAAGAAAATGGAATTTTATTAGGGTTTAAAATTGAGACTTTAAAAATAGAGTATCTAGAAGAAGAAAAAGAGATAACTAATGTAATAGTTGGGATATACAATGGAAAATTGTCTAAAGGGTCAAAGTATAACGCTTTAGTTGGGCTAGAAATAATTTAACGAAATACAAGGAGGAAAACGTATGAATATATTAAAAATTGTAAGTGAAAAAATAACTGATCTATATGTAAAATATATGGATATAGAAAAATTAGAGGAACTAGAGAATTTGCCAATATTTTATATTGCAGGAAGCCAAACGCTTCCGCCTCCTTTATCTGGCGAGGAAGAAGAGGAGTATTTAGAAAAGCTTTCTAATGGTGAAGAAGAGGCAAAAAAAATATTAGTAGAAAGAAATTTAAGATTAGTAGTATATATTGCAAAAAAATTCGAAAATACAGGAGTAGGAATAGAAGATTTAATATCAATTGGAACAATTGGTTTAATGAAAGCGATAAATACATTTAATACTGGGAAAAATATAAAGCTTGCAACATATGCATCAAGATGTATAGAGAATGAAATATTAATGTTTTTACGAAGAAGCAATAAAATAAAAGGTGAAATATCAATAGATGAACCACTAAATCAAGATGGAGATGGTAACGAGCTTCTGCTTTCGGAACTACTTGGAACAGACCCAGACATAACGTCTAGAAGAATAGAAGATGAGGTAGACAAAAACTTACTAAGGTCATCGATAGAAAAATTAAGCAAAAGAGAAAAAAACATAATGGAGCTAAGATTTGGTTATAATAGTGGAGAAGAAAAAACACAAAAAGAAGTCGCAGACATGCTAGGAATCTCACAAAGCTATATATCCAGATTAGAAAAACGAATAATCGGCAAAATGAAACAAGACATCATCAGTAAAACGGGGTAGACAATATTTAATGTAATAATTAGAGTAGCGCGAGAGGTGCCATTCATAAACCTTGGATTTGTAGGGGCGCATGATTGCGCCCATCAAGAACAATGCTATCTTCAGGAGAAAAAATTAATATAAATATTTGTTTACAAAAAAATACTTATTATGATATAATTCCTTTAAAATTTGTAAATGCATATACATAGGAGGAAACATGAACCAAATTTTAAAAACACAAAATAATGGAAAAGGAAATGGTGATATGGATATTAAAAAAATAATTGTATTTTTCGTAATAGCGATAGCAGTATTCGCTATGATACTAATTGGAATAGCAGTATATGGATCAGTATCAAAACCTAAAGAGGATACTACAGATGAAGGAAAAGTATCTCAAGAGGTAGATGTTGAAGATCCAAAAATCGAAATACTTCTATCTGGAAATCAAGTTAAAGTAGTGGTAAAAGATAATCAAGAATTATCACACGTAGCGTATATGTGGAATGACGGTGAGGAACAAGTACAAGAAATAGGAGACTCAAAAACAGACTTGACGTTCTATGTAGATATTCCAGAAGGTAAAAATACGTTAAAAGTAATAGCAATAGACTCTGCTAATAACGATGCAGAAATACCTCAACAATTTAGGGGCGAAACAACAAAACCAGTTATTAGTGCAGTTGTAAATAGCGAAGGAAATAAAGTTGTATTAGGTGCGGTATACGATTCTGGACTTCAGAAAGTAGAGTTTACAATAAATGAACTACCATACCAAATTAACCTTGAAACAGTATATACAGAAGAGCAGTACGAACAAGTTGGCATGAAAGTTACATTTACAGATGATGGGAAAATAGAAAGCATGGAATATGCTCAACCACTTGAAGAAGGAGAAAACGAAATTGTAATTAGAGCATATGGATTAGATGGAACAGTAAATGACTATGAAGGAAGTATGACTTACGAAACAGAAATAGAAATAACAGAATAACGAGGAAAATATGAAAATTAGCGAAATTGTTATATATTTCTTAATATACTCATTTTTAGGATGGATACTAGAAAGTGTATACAAAACTATATTAGAAAAAAAGTTTATAAACAGTGGTTTTTTGCATAGTTGTTTTTGTCCGATATATGGACTAGCTGCACTAATTATGCTTATATTTTTAAATGAATATAAGCATAATTATGTTTTGTTGTTTGTCCTTGCATTTGTTTTATTATCAGCATGGGAATATGTAGTAGGTGCATTGTTAGAAAAATTCTTTAAAACAAAGTACTGGGACTACTCTGATAAAAAGATTAATATTAAAGGCAGAGTGTGTTTAGATAACTCAATCGCTTGGGCTGTTTTGGGATTTGTATTTATAAAATGGCTACATCCGTTTATAGTAAGTATTCTGGAAAAGCTACCAACCGATGAAACACTTCTAATTAGCATAATACTATTTTTGGGAGTGTCAATAGATTTTATTATTACTGTAATAAAAGTATGTACAATTAATATTAATCTTAAAAAACTTAGCGAAATTACAGAAAGATTAAAAGAAGAAATGGAAAATATAAAAGTATATGCTAGTAAAAAAACTATAAAAAATCCAAAAGTACATAAGGTAGTAGAAGAATTAAAACAAAAGCAAGCTAGTATAAAAGAAACACTATATAAACAAACCGCGAGATTTAGAAGAGCTTTCCCAACGATGAAATCAGAAAAAATAACAAAATACTTATCAGATAGAATCGAAGCAATAAAAAATATTAAAAATAGGAGATAAAATATGATACAAGATATTTATATTGTAGATGAAGAAAAGAATTTTACTAAAAAAGTACAAGAGGTATTTATAAATGAGCATGACTACAAATTTATTCATGTAATACCTAAAGACCTAGATATTGCTCTTAAAAATATACCCGCACTTTTAATAGTAAACGAAGATTCTGTTTCTATGGAAACAATAGATGTATGCAAGAAAATTAGACAAAATGAAGATAATAGCATAACGCCTATAATAGTAATATCATCTAATACAAATAAAAAACATAGAGTAGAAATTTTAAGCAATTCAGTAGAGTATTATATAATAAATCCAATAGATAACGATTATTTATACTATACAATAAAAAACATAATAAGATTAATGGACACCAATAGACGTGTAAGCCCATTAACAGGTCTACCAGGTAACGTACAAATACAAGCAGAAATGAAAAAGAAGCTACTAAATCACGAAAAGTTTTCTGTAATGTATTTAGATCTAGACAATTTTAAGGCATACAACGATATTTATGGCTTTTTACAAGGGGACGAAATAATAAAGCTTACAGCAAGAATAATACAACAGAATATAAATTTAAATAGTTTCGAAAACTGCTTTGTTGGACATATTGGTGGGGATGATTTTCTAGCACTTTTATCTGAAACTGAGGAAACAGAAAAAACATGCCAAAATATAATAGGTCAATTCGATAACGAAATACTAGAATTTTATAACGACCTAGACAGACAAAGAGGATATATAGAAGTTGCAAATAGACGTGGTATAATGGAACAATTTGCACTTACATCAATATCAATAGGAGTAGTTATAGCAGATGAAAAAAGATTTCATAATACACTAGAGATTGCAGAAGTAGGAGCACAGGTAAAACATACTGCAAAAACAATAATGGGTAGCAGTTATGTAATAGACAAAAGAATGTACAGAACAATAGTTGAAAAATCAATGTAAATTAAAATTTTTTATAGAAAGGATGTTTTAAATATGGAAAACATGATTGAAATTAGATGGCACGGAAGAGGAGGACAAGGAGCAAAAACAGCATCACTTTTACTTGCAGATGCAGCATTTAACACAGGAAAATATATTCAAGGGTTCCCAGAATATGGACCAGAAAGAATGGGTGCTCCAATTACGGCGTACAACAGAATAAGCAAATCACCTATAACAATACATAGTAATATTTACGAGCCAGATTATTCTGTAGTTGTAGACGATAGTCTGTTAGAGAGTGTAAATGTTACTGGAGGACTTAAAGAAACAGGGGCAATAATAATAAATACAACAAAAGATGCAGATTACTTAAAAAAGGCTTTAAAAGATTATAAAGGGAAAATATATAGAATAGATGCAAGAAAAATTTCATTAGAGACACTTGGAAGATATTTCCCAAATACACCAATGCTTGCAGCGGTTGTTAAAGTAAGTCAAATAATGACAGACGAAGAATTTTTAGCAGATATGGTAGGTTCATTTAAACATAAATTTGCGAAAAAACCAGAAGTAATAGAAGGTAACATGAAGGCGCTAGAAATGGCACTAAAAGAAGTAGAATTGGTTTCATAAGATATACCTTTGTGTGTTGTAATACAAATTCTGTAGGGGTCGGCGGACTTGGGCGACCCTTGTATAATGTCTTTAGATTTTACAATAATCTCTCTGTGTGTGGTAATAATTATGTTTTCTTGGGCCAAAGGTACGTGATGGCTACGCGGGTAATCCGTGAGCAGCAGGCCGCACGCACCTTGTTTCAGAAAAATAATTATTACCACGCACATATTAAATGTATTATGATGGTACAAATAACCATAAATCGAAAGGAAGAAAACAAATGTTAACAGCAAACAACGTTACAGTAAGATTTGGAAAACGAGTCCTATTTGAAGACGTAAATATAAAATTCAATAAAGGCAGTTGCTATGGACTAATTGGTGCCAACGGCGCTGGAAAATCTACATT
Source organism: Lachnospiraceae bacterium (assembly GCA_031262685.1). Taxonomy (GTDB): domain Bacteria; phylum Bacillota; class Clostridia; order TANB77; family CAG-508; genus CAKPQL01. The sequence goes on from JAISHG010000041.1 coordinate 7,547, forward strand.
CCTAAAGGTTTTATCGCGCGAGATTGAACCAAGCAAAGGAGAAATAAGCGTAGAAAAAGGCGAAAGAATATCTATGCTTAAACAAGACCACTTTGCGTTTGAAACCTATACTGTAATAGACACAGTAATAATGGGGAACGAAGAGCTATATAAAATAATGAAGCAAAAAGATGAAATTTATGCGAAGCCAGATTTCTCGGAAGAAGATGGAATGAAAGTAGCTAAATTAGAAGAAAAATTTGCGGAATTAGATGGCTGGAACGCTGAATCTGATGCAGCTATACTTCTAAACGACTTAGGAATAGAAGCAGATAAACACTACAAATACATGAGTGAATTAGAGGCTAAAGAAAAAGTAAAGGTACTTCTTGCACAAAGCTTATTTGGAAATCCAGATATACTTTTACTAGATGAGCCTACAAACGATTTAGATATAAAAAGTATAAATTGGTTACAAGCTTTTTTAATAGATTTCCCTAATACTGTAATAGTAGTATCACACGATAGATATTTTTTGAATAAAGTATGTACACATGTTGCAGATGTAGACTTTGGAAAAATCAAAGTCTATCCAGGAAATTACGATTTTTGGTACGAATCTAGTCAGCTTGTACAAAAACAAATGCGTGAATCTAATAAAAAGAAGGAAGAAAAAATAAAGGAATTACAAGACTTTATCGCAAGATTTAGTGCAAATGCTTCAAAATCTAAGCAAGCAACATCAAGAAAAAAATCATTAGAAAAAATTGAGTTAGATGAAATTGTGGCATCAAATAGAAAATACCCATACATAGACTTTAAACCAGATAGAGAAGTAGGCAAGGAAGTTTTAATTGTAAACGGTATTTCAAAAACAATTAATGGAGAAAAAATACTAAATAATGTATCTTTTACAGTTAAAAGAGAAGATAAGATAGCCATCCTTGCAGATAATGAACTTGCTAAAACAGTGCTATTCCAAATAATTGCAGGTGAGTTAGAGCCTGATTCAGGCGAACTTGTTTGGGGAACTACAATATCTAAGGCATATTTCCCAAAGGATACAGGATATTTATTTGGAGACGATATGCCAATAGTGGATTGGCTTAGGGCATATTCAAAAGACCCAGACGAAACATTTGTAAGAGGGTTCTTAGGAAGGATGCTATTTTCAGGCGAAGAAGCATTAAAAAAGGTATCTGTTTTATCAGGTGGCGAAAAAGTAAGATGCGTTCTTTCTAAATTAATGTTATCTGGGGCAAATCTAATGATATTCGACGAACCAACAAACCACTTAGACATGGAAGCAATAACAGCATTAAATGAAGGAATGAAAAGGTTTAATGGGGTACTAATATTTACATCGCACGACCATCAATTAACCGAAACAGTAGCAAACAAAATAGTAGATTTAAAAGGGTCAGAAACAATTGTAAAGGAATGTACATACAACGAGTACGTAGATATCGAGTAGGGGTGTATTGAATACGCCCTGAAACTATGCACATGTCTATTAATAATTACATTTTACATCTGTAGTGGCATAAAATATATAATCCAAAATTTAACAAAATAAAAACGCCTATTTACTAATTACAGTAAATAGGCGTTTTAGGATTAGGATACTTTGCTTATTAATTCAAAGTATCCGTTTAAGGAACAGGACTTAGCGGAATGATCTTTTCCCCGATGAGCTATAATTCGTACCTCATTACCTCTTTCGAGTTCGGCTATCATTTCAGGTGCATATTTAGCAAGCAAGTGGCCGATAGCGGATGCAGAATCAGTAGATTTAAGTCGATGGATAAGTTTTGTTTCTGCAGGTTTTTGCTTTTTCGAGGTGTTCTTTTCAATGATTCGCTTGATTTTGTTCCATAGTTTAAAGTTCATTATCTTTAAACCTCCTAATAAATAATAAAACTATAAAAGTTTACATATTTATTATACAGAAAATACTGGAAAAATGCAATTCCTACAAAGCAAGCCTCAAATTCTACTTGAAAAAAGTATTATAAAACGATATATTAGACCGTAGAGGAAATTAAATATGAGTTTACAAATTGTTTATGGAAGAGTTGGGACCGGAAAAAGTGAATACATATGTAATTTAATAAAACAGGACTGCGAGAAAGTATATATAATTGTACCAGAACAGTTTTCTTTTACTGCGGAAAAAAAACTATTAGAGGTATTAGAAAAAAGTAGTGTAATAAATGCAGAAGTGCTAACATTTAATAGAATGGCAGATAGAGTTTTTAAGGAAGTTGGCGGGATTAATAAGCATTTATCTAATGTAGGAAAAGCAATGCTAATATATAATACGCTTTTAGAAAATCAAAAAAAGCTTAAGTTTTTAGGTAAGAATGCAGAAAATACAAATTTGGTATCTAGAACTATAAAAGATTTAAAAAAACATGGGATTACTGCAAATGCACTAGAAAAGTCTTTAAGTAGTTTTAAAGAAGAAGTATTAAAGCTAAAATTAGAAGACATAAGTTTATTATATAATTCGTATGAAAATGAAATAAACTCTAATTTTATAGATGAAGATGATGTCTTAACGATGCTTGCTAAAAAGATTGATGAATCTAATATATTTGATAATTCTAATATTTATATAGATGAATTTTCGGGATTTACTTCGCAAGAGTACTTGATAATAGAAAAACTTCTAAAAAAAGCAAAAAAAGTTACATTAACAGTTTGTACAAATTCACTAGAGGAATCTACATATCCTGAAACAGATATATTTTATTCAAATAAAGAGTTTGCAAATAGAATAATTAATATAGCAAAGAAAACTAATACAAAAGTATTGCCAAGTATAAAGCTAGAAAATACATATAGGTTTAAAACTGATGAATTAAAGCATTTAGAAAAAAATATGTATGATTTTAAATTTGAAGAATATACAAGAGATGTGAAAAATATTACTCTTACATTATGCGAAAATCCATATTCGGAAATAGAAAATGTAGCAAAAAACATAATTAAGATAGTAAGAGAAAAAAATTATAGATATAACGAAATATCAGTAATTACTAAAAATATAGATACATATTCTTCCCTAGTAAGAGTAATTTTTAATAAGTATAATATACCGGTATTTATTGATGAGCAAAAAGATTTAAGTCAAAATATACTAATAAAATATGTACTATCGTTATTAGATATATTTTCTAATAACTATTCGTATGAAAGTATGTTTAACTATATAAAAACAGGTTTCTTAAAAATAGCATCAGAAGATATTTTTAAGTTAGAAAACTATGTTGTTAAGTGCGGAATAAGAGGAAAAAAGTGGTATAGCGAAGATTGGAATTATGGAGAAGATGAAGTAGAGTTAGAAAAATTAAACAGTATACGCAGAATAATAATAGAACCTTTAGTTAGTCTAAAGAACAAATTGGAAAACAAAAAAACAGTAAGAGATATAACATTAAATTTATATGAATTTTTAGTGCAGAATAATATAGAAGAAAAAGTAAACGAAAAAATCGAATATTTAAAAAGTATTAATAAGCTAGATATGGTGCTAGAATACGAAAATAGTAAAAAAATTTTAGTGGATGTCTTAGATGAAATTGTAATAAGTTTGGGAGATAAAAATATTACATTTGAGAAGTATAAAGAGATATTAAAAATTGGATTTAACGAAAGCTCGCTAAAGAAGATACCTACCACTTTGGACGAGGTTACTGTAGGAGATATAGACAGGTCAAAAAGTAAAAAAATAAGTGTAGCATTTATTATTGGTATAAATGATGGCGTTTTTCCAGCGGTAAATACAAATGAAGGTTTTTTAAATGATGCAGATAGAATTCTCTTAAAAGAACATGGTCTTGAAGTTGCAAAAGGAACATTAGAAATGTTATATGAAGATCAGTTTAACATATATAAAGCATTTTGTATGGCAGAGGAAGTATTAAATTTATCATATGTTTCATCAGATAAAGAGTTTAAAGGGGTAAGACCTTCTATTTTGATTAGCAAGATAAAAAGAATTTATCCAAATCTTATTGAAAAAAGTCAAATAGGAAACATAGATAATGAAATTTATATAGAGAATACTACTTTTGATGAGTTACTTAAAAATATTAGAAAAGCAGAAAATGGGGAAAATATAAATAAAATTTGGTATGATGTATATGCTTGGTTTAAAAAAAGTGATGTATGGGGAGCTAAACTAGAAAGTGCACTTAATGCTATGACAGCGATAAATGCTACGCAAAATTTGAGTAAAGAAGTAATAGAAAAGTTGTATGGAAGTACGCTTAAAACCAGTGTTTCTAGGTTGGAACAGTATCAGAATTGTCCGTTTTCATTTTATTTAAAATATGGGCTAAAGTTAAAAGAGAAAGAAATATTTGAGATAAGAGCAATAGATTCCGGTTCTTTTATGCATGAAATTATAGAAGAATTTTTTGAAAGAATACAAGCAGAAGGCATAAACGTAAAGGAAATTTCTAAAGAAAAAATTATTTTAATAACAAACAGTATAATAGAAGAAAAATTGGCGATTAAAAAGAATTTTATATTTGCCAGTTCTGCAAAATTTATTGTACTTACAAACAAATTAAAAAAAGTGGTTCAAAAATCAATCGAATATATTGTGTATCAACTAAAGGTTAGTAACTTCGAAGTTTTAGGGTCAGAAAAAGAATTTGGAGAAAATAAAGATTATGAGGCAATTAAAGTGGAATTAGAATGCGGGAAAGCAGTAGAGGTGACAGGAAAAATAGACAGAATAGATATTGCCAAAATACAAGGCGAGAATTATGTAAGAATCATAGACTATAAATCTAGTGTAAAAGATATAGAGATGAATCAAGTTGTGGCAGGACTGCAACTTCAGCTTATAATATATTTGGGTGCAATTGCAAATGCAGAAAGTGCGAATCCAGCAGGAATTTTATACTTTCCGTTACTTGAACCATTAGTAAGAAGTATTAGCTCAGAGACTGACGAAGACATTGAAAAAAATATAAGAAAAGAATTTAAAATGAATGGAATTGTGTTAGCAGACATAAATATAGTAAGGGCAATGGATAAGAACATTGATACGGGTCATTCGGATGTAATACCGGTGTATGTTGGAAAAGACAATAATATAAGTGAAAAAAAATCTAGTGCTATATCTAAAGAAGAATTCGAAAATTTGCAAAAAAATGCAATGAGTTTGATAAAGCAAATATCTAAAGAAATGTTAAACGGAAATATAAGTATTAAACCGGTTTTTGATAAGCATAAAAAGAAGGTGTCATGTGAATATTGCAAATATAAATCAATTTGCAAATTTGACCCAAAACAAGATGAATACATGTATGTGTAAAGTGATTTTATAGTTGTTATTTAGGAGGGTATAAATGAATAAAACAGAGTTATATGTAGAAGAAATACTAAATATATGTGAAGGCAAGCTTCTTACAAAAAGTAAAGATATAGCTATTACTTCGTTTTCTAAGGATACAAGAACAATAAATAAAGAGGATATGTATGTAGCAATAAAAGGAGAAAACTTTAACGGAAATTCGTATGTAAAAGATGCTTTGGAGAATGGCGCTATAGGAGCTATTGTAGACGAGGAAATTCCTGAGGAAGTATTAGAAAAGTATAGTAATAAACCAATAATAAAGGTGGAAAACACTGTGAATGCAATTGGGAAACTGGCCATATATAAGAGGGAAAAGTATAGTATTCCAGTAGTTGCAATAACTGGTAGTGTGGGTAAAACTACTTCGAAAAATATAATTACACAAGTTCTTGAAACAAAGTTTAATGTATTAAAAACAGAAGGTAATTTAAATAATTTAATAGGGCTTCCGCTTACAATTTTGAAACTTAAAGAAGAGCATACTGCATTAGTAGTAGAAATGGGAATGAATCATTTTGGGGAAATAGAGGCACTTAGCAAAATTGCCAAACCTACAATTGCTGTAATAACTAATATAGGAACTTCTCACATAGGAAACTTGGGTTCAAAAGAAAATATATTAAAAGCAAAATTAGAAATACTAAGCGGACTAGAAGATGGCGGAACATTAGTAATAAATAACGATGATGAATTTTTAAGTAAATTCTATTACGAATACATAAATAGAAAATTGAATGTAGGGGCACCTGCCCACAGGTGCCCAAATAAAGGAATTAAGGTATTAACGTGTGGGATAAATTCTAATAGCAATTTTACAGCAGAAGATATACATATAACCGAGGATGGTAGTAGCTTTAATACAAATATTAACGGTAAAACGTATAAGGTAAATATACCTGTCCCAGGAAAACACTATATATGTAATGGTTTGTTGGCACTAGCAATAGGTGATTTACTGCAAATTGATGAAGTTGATGTGGTTAAAGCTTTAGGTATTATTAAGCCCGAAAAAATGAGAATGGAGATAATTAAAAGTGCGCTAGGTGTAACTATAGTAAATGATTGCTATAATGCTAGCTATGAGTCTGTAAAAGCAGCATTAGAATATTTATCTAAAATAAGTAATAAAAGAAAAATTGCAGTGTTAGGAGGAATTGGAGAAGTTGGAGATTTTGCTAAAGAAATTCACACAAAAATAGGGGAAGAAGTTTATAAAAATAGTGTAGATGTGTTAATAACAGTTGGAAACGATGCTAAAAATATTGCCTACGAATTTGAAAAAAGAAAAAATAGTAATGCCGGAATACATATATGCAGTACAAACGAAGAAGCAGTTGGAGTTTTAAAATCGATATTAAAACCAAACGACATGGTACTTATAAAAGGCTCTAGGATGATGAAAATGGAAGAAATAGTAGACTCTATAAGATAAAAATTAAAAAAAGGCTATTACCTTTTAGAGGTAATAGCCTTTTTGTTTTAGTTTACGCATTCTAATACTTTTGTTTTTAATAATTCATTTTTTTGTTTTGCATCTTCTAAGCTTGTACCTTTTACGCCAAAATAGAATTTTATTTTAGGTTCTGTTCCAGAAGGTCTTGCGCAGCACCAGGCATTGTCGCTTAAATCGAAATATAATACGTTGGATTTAGGTAGAGTTATTGGTGTTACTTCTTTTGTTTCTATGTTTAATGAAGTACTATTACTGTAGTCATCAAATCTTAAAACTTTATATTCTCCAAATTCTTTTGGAGGGTTTGAACGTATTTTAGTCATTATTTGTTTTATTTGCTCTGCACCATCTGCACCTTTTAAAACTATAGAATGTTGAGTTTCTAGGTAATATCCGTATTTTTCATATATGTTTATCATTTGCTCCCAAAGTGATAAGCCTTTGCTTTTGTAGTATGCACATGCTTCACAAAGTCCCATTACAGCAACTATAGCATCTTTGTCTCTAGAGTGAGTTCCTAAAGTACATCCATAGCTTTCTTCGTATGAATATATACATTTATGAGAAGACGTTTTTTCAAACTCTAACATAAGTTTTGCAATGTTTTTAAATCCTGTTAAAACTTCAAATATAGGTATATTGTAGTATTTAGTAATTGCATCTGTAAGGTTAGAAGAAACAATACTTTTAATTACTGCACTATTTGCCGGTAACATGTTTTTCTCTTTTTGCTGAGAGATTTCGTATTCGCAAAGTAGGTTAGCTGTCATGTTTCCATTAAATTGTATATATTCGTCAGTTTTAGAATCTTTAACATATATACCTAATCTATCGGCGTCTGGGTCTGTAGCAAGAATAAGGTCTGCGTCTTTTTCTTTGGCAAGTTCAAGAGCAAGCTTAAATGCTTTTGGATCTTCTGGATTAGGATATTCTACAGTTGGGAAGTTGCCATCTGGAATTGCTTGTGGTTCCACTATAAATACGTTTGTAAAACCTAGTTCTTTAAGTATGCGAGTAGATAACATATGCCCTGCACCATGTAAAGGAGTATATACTATTTTAATATTTCCAGCTTCTTTTTTTATTGTATCTGCGTTTAGCACATATTTTTTTATAGTAGCTATATATTTGTCGTCTAATTCTGTACTAATTACATTGTATAGTCCTTTTTGTTTAGCTTCTTCTAGGTCCATTGCTTTTATTGTAGAGTAGTCTGTTATAGAATTTACTTCTGTTATAATTTCTGTATCCATTGGAGATACAATTTGACCTCCATCTGCCCAAGAAACTTTGTATCCGTTATATTCTGGTGGGTTATGGCTAGCTGTTATCATGACTCCAGCAATGCATCCAAGCTCCCTTATTGTAAAAGAAAGTTCTGGAATTGGTCTTATATCTGGGAAGATAAATGTTTTAATTCCATTTGAATTTAATACTAAAGCAGTATAAGTAGAAAATTCTTTAGACATTCTTCTAGAATCAAAAGCTATTGCAACGCCTTTGTCTTTTCCATTTTGTTTTAGTATATAATTTGCAAGTCCTTGAGTCGCTTTCCCCACGGTGTATAGATTCATTCTATTAGTACCTGCGCCAATTATTCCGCGTAGTCCAGCTGTACCAAATTCTAAGTCTTTATAAAATCTGTCTTCTATTTCTTTTTCGTTGTTTGAAATAGCTAAAAGTTCTTGTTTTGTTTTTTCATCGAATGCTGGATTTTCACACCACTGGGTGTATTTTTCTTTGTAGTTCATAAAATTACACATCCTTTTTTGTATAGTTTAAATATAAATTTTTGGCTGTTTCTGGGCTATCTACACCTTTTGCATTTTTAACTGGTGCAAATTCTTCTTCTCGTTTTACTCTGTAAATTGTCATGTTATCTAATCTGCTGAATGCATCAAATATAAAGGCTTCGAACTTATATGAATTTGGCTCTTCTGCTACAACTAACTCTTTATGCCCATTCATATAGTTTGCTTTTTTAAATGCAGAATGATAAGGCAAGCTGTTTTTACTTATGTTTTCTATTGCTTTTATATTAAATAAGTTGCATATTATATGAGATTCTCCGTACATAAGCTCATCATTTGAATCGCGCATGTTGCACATTTCTTTGCTTATTTCGGTATATTCAATAACGCTAGGTTTTCCTAGCTTTTTGCAAAATACACCTACTTTTTCTTCTGGACCTGATTTAACAACAGATTTTCCTCCAGCAAGAGAACCATTTTTTATACAAATACCAATAAATGAAGGGTCTACTAGTTTTGCAAGTATATTGTCTACACCGCTAATAAAAATCCATTCAATGTTTTTAGATTGCATATCTTTTAGTACATTATTTTTAAACATTGCTTCAAAAATTCCGCCATGACCATCTGAAGCAAGCTTTAATAAACCATTTTCATTAAGAATAATATTTCCGTCAGTATCAAGCATTGGAAGTTCTCCTTGAATAAAAAAGGTAAATGCTTCTTTTGGATAATCAAAATAATTGTTGTCTTCAAAGAATTTTATTGTAGCAGTATTGTTTTCGTTACTAGTCATAAGGTACCAAGGAATTGTAACGCCATATTTTTTTTGTGCAGATTTTAAGTTGTTACAAAGTATTTCAAAAATAGATTTGTTAGAATCTAGTTCCAAAGTAAAAGAGCCTTTTGGTCCTTTGTGTCCAAGTCTAGTACCTTGTCCACCAGCCATTGTTAAAACAGCAAATTTATTTTGTTTTATAATGTCTGTACCTATTTTTGTGTACTCTGAAAGTTCCTCGTTAGAGAGTTTGAATTTATCTACATAAGGAATGGGTTCAACTGTGCTTAAATCTGTTTGTTCTGAGATTTTTGTAGAGTTAAATAAAGTTTGAATTAAATCAAAATTTGTGTTTAAGATTTGTTCTAGTAATATTTCTTTTTTTGCATCAGGAAGTTCATCATAAAATGTAAGTAGATGTTCTTGATTGTACTTTTTAAGAATTTTCTTAGCGGATTCTAGCTTTTCATCCATTATAATTCACACCCTTATCTTTAAATATAATTTTAATCATAATATTATAACCAAAAAAGTAAGTCAATAGGTATGGGATATTGTATTTTATTATTTTTAAAGAAAAAATTTGTTTGTTCGCTAGACATTAAAAAGATAATACAATATAATTTTTTACAAGAAATGAGAATAAGCATAGATGTGGTTTGCCACCTACATAACTAGCAACAGCTGGGGAAAGCGAGGTGGTGCTATGATAGATTTTTACTTGTTAGAAATAATATGTTTACTACTTTTTGGAGTGGTAACATTAACTATTGTAGCAGTAATACTAATTATTACTTTTGCGGTAATTTTAAGTAAAAAAGAAACACATCTGTAACTTGACCGTTAATGTGTTTCTAAAACATATATAATGGTAAACCACGTTTGTGGTTTCTCATTTCTTGTATTTTAATATACATGGTTTTTAAAAATTTGTCAAATGAAAGTTTTACAATCGATAACATATTCCCAAGCAGATATTTTTGTGTTATAATGAGCTAGCTTCTACTAAAGAAAATAATACGAAATGGTTATAGGGGGATATTTAAATGGTATTCAAAGATTACTATAAAATATTAGGCTTAGACACAAACAAAGTAACAGTAGAAGAATTAAAAATAGCATACAGAGAACAAGCTAAAAAGTATCATCCAGATGTAAATGTAGGAAATTTAAAAACGGAAGAACGTTTTAAAGATATAAATGAGGCGTACAAGCTACTTTCAGACGTATCAAAAAGAAAAAAATACGACAGAAACTGGAATAGCTACATTGGTAAAAAGAAAGTAAAACAAGAAAAAGATAAAAGCTCAAGCGATGAAGATATTTTTTCGATTTTCTTTGGTGCCTCAAAAGATAAAGAAGAGGTAAAAACAAAAAAGAAAGTTATTGTGAAAGGCGAGAATATAGAAACTGAGATAGATATTGGAATAGAAGAAGCATACTATGGAATGGAAAAGAAAATTTCACTTCGTTCTGTAGATGGAAAAATGAAGGTATTTAACATTAAAATACCAGCTGGAATTAGAAATAAAGAAAAAATAAGGCTGATTGGTCAGGGTAAAAATGGTATAAATGGTGGTAAAAACGGAGATTTATTTATTAAAATAAACATACAGGATAATGATAAATTTAGATTAAGTGGATATAATTTAAAAACAAATCTTTATTTAACTCCATCAGAAGCGGCATTGGGAACAAGAATAGATTTAATAGGAATAGACGAGAAAATATCGCTACATATACCAGCAGGAATTGAAAGTAGTCAAATGGTAAAAATTGCAGGAAAAGGCTACAAAGATGGCAAGGGTAGCAGAGGTGATTTGTTAGCTGAAGTAAAAATAATGGTACCAAAACAGTTATCAGAAGAAGAAAAAGATTTATACAAAAAAATATCTGAAATTTCGAAATTCAATCCAAGAAAGTAAAAAACAGAAGAATTATGTTGACAATGCCTAATGGGCTATTGTATAATGGTTATGTTAGTAAAAATGCGTACAAAAGAAAAGAGCAAAAGAATGAAAAGAGGTGCTTTAAATGGAGGAGTATATACAAGGGAAACACTTTAGTATAACTGATCCTCAAAATGTAAACACAGTAATTTATCAAGTAATGAAGACAGATAAAGAATATTTGCAAGAAGAAAAATCTCCTAAGTATACTATAGAAAGATTAGAGTATATGGAGGAGTTGGTTGGAGAAAACAAGAAAAAAACTTTTTTTGTTCAAAATCCAGAACCAACAGGAAATGAATTAGTAATTTTATCTTTTGGTAAAGAAAAAGTAGTGGTAAATGTTGGAGTACTAGAGGAAGATAGGGTTAAAATTTCTAAAAAACCACTTCCAATGAAGTTCGATACATTATACAACGAAGATGAAGCAGAGTATAAAGAATTTAATTACACACCAAACTTAAAAAGGCCAATATCAATTATCGACCCAGATACAACAGAAGAAATCAAACCAGTTTTGTATTTTGATGAAGAAACAAATGAAGTTAAAGGAAAATGTAAATTGCAACCACATAAAAATTATTTCGCATTCGAAATAAGAGATGACCAAGGCAATAT
>JAISHG010000051.1 GCA_031262685.1 Lachnospiraceae bacterium
GGAAGAACTAATGAAAAACCTTCGCATATACATGAACTGTCAGACTGGGAATCTTTTTCAGAGTATTGGATAAACGAAGTGCCAGATCAAGGAGAAAGAGCAAATGCTATGAAGGTTAGAGACAATATTAACTCTGATTATTGTAGAGATGAGAATGACAAATTTGAAGTTGATTATGATGAAAGGTAGATTTTTTTATGAATATATTAGATATTATTGCAAAAAAGCGAGATTGTAAGGAATTATCTAAGGAAGAAATTGAATTTTTTGTAAAAGGTTATACAAATGGAAATGTAGCAGATTATCAAGCTGCTGCATTTATTATGGCAATTTATATAAATGGATTAAGTAATAAAGAAACAGCGGATTTAACTTTGGCTATGTCAAATTCGGGAGATACACTAGATTTATCCAATATATCCGACAAGGTTGTAGATAAGCATAGTACAGGCGGTGTTGGAGATAAAATAACATTAGTATTGTTGCCTGCCATTGCTGCACTTGGAGTTCCTGTCGCAAAGATGAGCGGAAGAGGACTTCGGAATAACCGGTGGAACTAGAGATAAGTTGGAATCTATACCGAACTATAAAGTGGAAATTTCTACAGAAGAATTTATAAAAAATGTAAAAGAAATTGGTATAAGCCTTATTGGGCAGACTATGGATTTGGCACCAGCAGATAAAAAAATATATGCACTAAGAGATGCGATATCTTGCGTAGAGAGCATGCCACTTATTGCCTCTAGCATTATGAGTAAAAAGATTGCATCGGGTGCAAAAAAAATTGTATTAGAAGTTACATGTGGCAAGCGGAGCATTTATGAAAACAAAAGAAGATGCAATTTCTTTATCAAAAGCCATGATGGACATAGGAACTCTAACAAATATAGAAACTGTATGTGTAATAACTAATATGGAAGAGCCTATAGGAAGTGCGGTAGGGAATTCTTTAGAAATTATTGAAACTGTAGAATGTTTAAAAAATAAAATGCCAGATGATATAAAAGAAATAGTATTAGAGCTTGGAGCCCAAATATTAAAACTATATTATGGAACAGATAACATGGAAGAAAATAAGGCAAAAGTGTTAGAAGCAATAGAAAATGGTTCAGCATATAGCAAGTTTTTAGAGTTAGTAAATAAACAAGGTGGAGACGCATCATATATAGAAAATATAGGAAAATTTGAAAAAGCAGAGTATATAGTGCCAGTAGTATCTAAGAAAAGCGGATATGTAAAAGAACTTAATGCAGGAGAGATTGGAGAAATATCAGTATTTTTAGGCGCAGGAAGAATTAAAAAAGAAGATAAAATAGATAATAAAGTTGGTATAATAATAAATAAAAAAATATCAGATAAAGTAGAACAGGGCGAAGTGCTGGCATATGTGCATGCTAGTGAAAAAGAAAAAGCGGACGTTGCAGCAGAAAAAGTAGCAGATGCCTATAAAATAGTAGAAGAAAAAGTAGAAAAACCAAAACAAATATTAGAAGTATTGTATTAAAATTTATAATTAATTTGATTTTTAAAAAAACATATGCTAGAATACAAATATTGATTTTTATAAATACTTAGGAGGAAAAATGGAAACACTAAAACTTATAATGATAATAATTTACGCTGTAGTTTGCTTAGCATTAGTAATATTAGTAATGTTACAATCTAAGGATGATGCAGGAGCTTCAAGTGCAGTTGTTGGTGGAGGCGGAGACAGCTTCTATGAGAAAAATAAAGGAAGAACAAGAGAAGGAAAAATGAAAAGATTTACAATAATACTAGGAATAGTTTTTGTACTTCTAACCATTGCTTTGTCTGTAGTATATGTAATGTAGATATTAAAACGGTATATTAATGATGTACTAAAAGGGGGTCTTCGAAATTTTCGGTAGACCCTATTTTGTTAGTGTAGGGGCGGGTTTTATGCCCGCCCAAAATGACCATATATTGTTATTCGGGAAGGAAACAAAATGAAAAAAAAGAAAAATGTATTTTTCAAAAACAAAAAAAGAAGGACAGAAATATCAAAAAAAGAGACTACTAGTACGAATGAACAAAACTTAAAATTTGTTGGCACATTTGTAAAAAGCAAAAATTTTGGATTTGTAATTCCAGACAATAAAAAAGCAAATACAGATGTGTTTGTTTCAAAAAGCAACTCCAAAAAAGTTAAAAATAATCAAAAAGTAGTAGTAGAGATAATAAAAAATGCAGTTAAAGGGAAAAACGCAGAGGGCAAAATTGTAGAAGTAATAGGCAGTATAGATAGACCTGAAATCGATATTTTAAGTGTTATAAAAGAACATGGAGTAAGCTACAAATTTCCAGAAATAGTTACTAAAAAAGCAGACACTATTCCGGATTCAATAGATGAAAATAATATAAAATATAGAGTAGATTTAAGAAATATTGAAGTATTTACAATAGATGGCGAAGATGCAAAAGATTTAGATGATGGCGTAAGCATTGAAAAAACAAAAAATGGAACATATATATTGGGAGTTCACATTGCAGATGTAAGTCACTATGTAACAGAAAATAGCCTAATAGATAAAGAAGCGTTAAACAGAGGGACAAGCATATATATGCTAGACAAAGTGGTGCCAATGCTTCCTAAAAATCTTTCAAATGGAATATGCAGTTTAAATGAAGGTGTAGATAGATTTACAATATCAACCAAAATGGAAATAGATAAAGACGGAAACGTTATTTCTTTTGATGTTTTTAAGGCAGTAATAAAAGTAACAAAAAGAATGACATACACGAATGTAACTAAAATATTAGAAAACTCAGACAAAAAAGTTATTTTGGAATATAAAAAGTATATAGATAAGTTTAAAATTATGGAAGAGCTTGCAGATATACTAATTAAAAAAAGAAAAATAGCGGGGAACTTAGATTTAAACATACCAGAGAGTAAAATAATTTTAAATGAAGAAGGAAAAATAGTAGATATAAAAAACTATGAAGTAACAAAGGCTAATGGAATTATAGAACAATTTATGGTTCTTGCAAATGAGCAAATTGCGGAAAAATTTTATTTTCTAAAAGCACCATTTATTTATAGAGTTCACGAAGAACCAGACATAGAAAGAGTAAAAGAATTAAATAAACTTTTATTTGATTTTGGCTACAAAATAAAAATAACAAAAGACACTATATTTGTGGCGGAATTTGCAAAAGTATTAGAAAGCATAAAAGGAAAAGAAGAAGAAAAAGCATTATCAACGTTAATATTAAGAACACTAAAACTTGCAATATATGAAAGCGAAAACAAAGGTCATTTTGGACTAGCAAGTAAATATTATTGTCACTTTACCTCTCCAATAAGAAGGTATCCAGATTTATTTATTCATAGGATGATTTCTATGTATTTAAGAAATAACTACAACATATCAAATGATGTAATAGAAAAGTATAAAAATCAAGCTACTAAATATGCAGAAATTTCTACAGACAGAGAAAAAATAGCAGTTTTATGTGAAAGAGAAATAGAAGCTATAAAGAAAGCAGAATACATGGCAGATAAAATAGGAGAAGAATTTGAAGGCATTATATCTAGCACCACAAGTTTTGGTGTGTTTGTAGAATTGCCAAACACAGTCGAAGGACTAATAAGGTTCGAGAATTTAGGAAACGATTACTATATTTATGACGAAGAGCATAAAACTTTATTAGGAGAAAAAACAAAGGAATTATACAAAATAGGAGATAAAATAAAAGTTCAGTTAATTGAAGCAGATAAGAATTTAAGAAGAATATCTTTTAAAAAAATATAAATAATGATAGAATGACTAAATGAAAAGGAGAGGTAAATTTGGATAAAGATAAAATTTATTCTGACCTTATAAAAATAATTAGTCCTCAGAAAATAAGCATAGATGAGCCAATGAAAGAGCATACTACTTTTAAAATTGGTGGAAATGCGGATGTGTTTTTAAAACTAGATTCTGTAGAAGATATAAAAAACGTTTTGAAATACGCAAAAGAAAATAGTATTTTGCTAACCATTATAGGAAATGGAAGTAATGTGCTAGTAAAAGATAACGGAATACGAGGAATAACTTTAAAATTAGATTTAAAAGAAATACAGGTACATGAAGAAGTAGAATTTATTTCTGTATATGTAGGAGCAGGTATAATGCTTCCAAAATTCTCTATAGAAATGGCTAACAATGGCTACTCTGGACTAGAGTTTGCTGCTGGAATACCAGGTACTATTGGCGGGGCTGTAAGAATGAATGCTGGTGCATATGGCGGAGAAATGAGTAGTATTATAGATTCTGTTATATGTATAGACAGAGACGGAAATCTGCACGAAGTCAAAAAAGAAGATGCAGAGTTTAGATACAGAAAAAGTATATTCTCAAAAAATAATTGGATTATATTACAGATAAAATTAAAATTAAAATATGGAAATAAAGATGAAATAAATAAAAAGATAAAGTATAATATGGATGAAAGAAAACAAAAGCAGCCAATAAATATGCCAAGTGCAGGAAGCACGTTCAAAAGGAAAGAAAATCTTATTCCTGCTAAAGTAATAGAAGAATGCGGGCTAAAAGGTAAAAGGCTGCGGAGATGCAATGGTATCAGATGTTCACTCTGGGTTTATAGTAAATTTGGGAGAAGCAACAGCAAAAGATGTATTAGACTTAGCAGAGCAAATAAAAGCATCGGTATATGAAAAATTTAAAGAAAATATAGAACTAGAGATAGAAGTTATTGGAGAATAAACTAAATATGGAAAGGAAAGTAGAAACATATGAAAAACTTTTTAAAATGGTTTAAGGGAACAACAAAAATTAAAAGATGGATAATAACAATACTTATAGGAATAGCACTATCTTGCTATGGATTTTCTTTGGTACTTGCAACAGAAGAAATAGCGGAAGTTAGCGAAATAGTAAAAATAGTAGCTACTTTTGTAATAGGTTTTGCATTAGTAATTGTTGGACTTATATTTATGCAAAAAAGGAATTTGGAGCTCGTAATAGAAGCACACAATTCAGAAGAACAAAGCATAAATATAAAGTCTTTAATATTTAACAAAAACGTATACGAAAGAGGACCTAAAATTGTTGTAATAGGTGGCGGAAGCGGACTTAATACTGTTTTAAAGGGACTAAAAAAATATACTAATAATATAACTGCAATAGTAACAGTATCAGACTATGGAAATCTTGCAACAAACTCAAGAAAAGAACTAAACTTACTTCCAGTAGAAGATATAAAATCTAGTATAATTTCTCTTGCAAGAAACGAGCAGGAAATGGCATCATTATTAAATTATAAGTTTTCTGCGGACAGGCTAAAAGATTTAACGTTTGGAGATATTTATCTTTCTGTTATGCAAAATGTAAATGGAGAATTTGTAAAGAGTATAGAGCAGTCTAGTAAAATATTAAAAATGACCGGAAGAGTTTTGCCTGTAACATTAGATGAAATTAACATATGTGCAGAATTAAAAGATGGTACAATTGTAACAGAAAAATCTAAAATACCAGACTTAGTAACAAGTAGAGTAACAAAAATAGATAGAATATACATCTCTCCATCAAACTGTAAGGCGGCGCCAGGTGTGCTAGAAGCGATAGAAGAAGCAGATGCAATAATAATCGGACCAGGTAGCCTTTATACAAATGTAATACCAAATTTATTAGTAAAAAATGTATCAAAAGCTATAAAAGAAAGCACAGCAATGAAATTTTACATAAGCAATATAATGACAGAACCAGGACAAACAGATAACTACTCTGTTTCAGACCATATAGACGCAATATTAGAACACACAAGAGAAAACATTATAGATTACTGCATATGTAATTCTGGAGAAATAATTCCAGAATACATAAGAAAGTACAACAAACAAGGCTCAGATGTAGTAGATTCGGACATTTCAAAAATCAGAGCAAAAGGAATAAACGTAATAAAAAAAGATATATTATCAATCGATGAAGGTTTAATTAGACACGATACGGAAGTTATTGCACAAACCATAATAGAGTTTATTTGTAATGACCTTAAATTTAAAAATAAACATACAGAAGATCAATATGTTTTATTAAGTACAAGACTAAAAGATACAAAGAAAAAAATGAAAATGAAAAACAAAGATGAAAATAAAACTCCAAAAGAAAAGAAACCAGT
>JAISHG010000068.1 GCA_031262685.1 Lachnospiraceae bacterium
ACACTAAAAGAAATGGCTAATACAAAAGCAAAAATAACAGCCATAAGCTGTAAGACAGATAAATATGGAATAGATACAACAGACCTAACAGTAGAAGTAGAAAACTTAAACGAATTAAATCAAGTTCTAAAAGTCTTACGCAGAATCGAAGGCGTATACGAAGTAAGAAGAAAGACATAAAAAATAAGGTTCAAAGGAATAGCAACATTTATGTGTAGGGGCGGGGTTCGTAAGGAATACCCGTTAGGAATACCAAACTCCGCCCTACCAGAATACCCAAATAATCTAATAAGAAAGGAATGTGTTTTAAAATGGATATTTCAAAAAAAATAGCAACAAGACAAAGTTATGGAGAAACTCTTGTAAAATTAGGACATCAAAACGAAAACATAGTTGTGTTAGATGCAGACTTATCTGAGGCTACAAAAACAAGTTTATTTAAAAAAGAATTTCCAAACAGATTCTTCGATATGGGAATTGCAGAACAAGACATGATGTCAACCGCGGCAGGAATGTCAACATGTGGGAAAATTCCTTTTGTAAGTACGTTTGCTGTGTTTGCAGCAGGTAGAGCATATGATCAAATCCGAAATAGTATATGCTATCCAAAACTAAACGTAAAAATATGCGCTACACATGCAGGAATTACTGTGGGCGAAGACGGAGCAACACATCAAATGCTAGAAGACATAAGCCTTATGAGAAGTATTCCTAATATGACAGTAATGTGTACATCGGACGATGTACAAACAAGGTGGGCTGTAGAAGAAATTTCTAAAATAAAAGGACCAGTATATTTAAGACTATGCAGATTAGCAACTCCTGTAATATACGATGATACATCAAAATTTGAAATTGGTAAGGCAGTTCAAATAGGAGAAGGAACAGATGCGACTGTTATTGCTACAGGAGTAACTGTTGCAGAAGCGGTTTTAGCTAAAGAAGAACTAGAAAAAGCCGGAATAAATATTAGAGTAATAGATATGCATACAATAAAGCCAATAGATAAAGAAATTATAATAAAGGCTGCAAAAGAGACAAAAAGAATAATTACCATAGAAGACCATAGTGTAATAGGTGGACTGGGCTCTGCTGCAAGCGAAGTATTAAGTGAAAGCTATCCATTTAAAATTGAAAGAATGGGTATAAATGATACCTTTGGTAAGTCTGGAGAAGCAAAAAAACTTATGGAATATTATAAAATAACAGCAAAAGATATAGTAGAAAAAATTACTACTTAGTAATTTGAATTTATTTGGAGGATAATGTGGGCAAGCAAGAGCATATTAGGAATTTTAGTATAATAGCACATATAGATCATGGAAAATCTACATTGGCAGATAGGTTAATAGAACTTACTGGCGTTCTTTCTTCACGCGAAATGGAGAGTCAAGTATTAGATAACATGGAATTAGAAAAAGAACGTGGTATTACAATAAAGGCGCAAGCTGTACGTATGGTTTATAAAGCAGAAAATGGCGAAGAATATATTTTCAATTTAATAGATACTCCTGGGCACGTAGATTTTAATTATGAAGTTTCTAGAAGTTTAGCAGCATGCGAAGGAGCTGTGCTTATTGTTGATGCAAGTCAAGGAGTAGAAGCACAAACATTAGCTAATGTGTACTTAGCATTAGAAAATAATTTAGATATAATTCCTGTAATAAATAAAATAGATTTACCCAATGCTAGACCAGAAGAAATAAAGGCTGAAATCGAAGACATAATAGGAATTCCAGCAGAAGATGCACCATGTATATCTGCAAAAACAGGACTAAATGTTAATGAGGTTTTAGAAAAAATAGTAACAGATATTAAGCCACCAGTAGGAGATAAAGATGAACCATTAAAATGTTTAATCTTCGATTCTTTCTACGATAACTATAAGGGTGCATTAAGTTATGTTCGAGTAAAAACAGGTACAGTAAAGGTTGGAGACGAAATACTATTTATGGCAACAAATAGAAAGTTTGTTGTAACTGAATTAGGATACTTAGAACCAGGTTCATATGTGCCAACTACGGAATTAGTTGCAGGTGAAGTTGGATATATTGCTGCTAGTATAAAAACTGTTTCGGACTTGCACGTTGGAGATACCATAACACTTGCAGATAATAAAGCTAAAGAACCCCTAGAAGGATATAAAAAAGCAAACTCGATGGTATATTGCGGATTATATCCATTAGATGGAAGTGAATACGAAGCATTAAAAACAGCATTAGAGAAGCTAAAACTAAATGATGCTGCACTAGAGTATGAACCAGAAACATCTGTTGCCTTGGGATTTGGATTTAGATGTGGATTTTTAGGGTTATTACATTTAGAAATAATAGAAGAAAGATTGGAAAGAGAGTTCGATTTAAATTTAATTACAACTGCACCATCGGTTATATATAAAGTTCATAAAACAGATGGAACAGTAATTCAATTATACAATCCAGTAGATTTGCCGCCTACACAAGAAATAGCATATATAGAAGAGCCAATAGTAAAAGCAGAAATAATTCTCCCTAAAGAATATGTAGGAAACGTAATGGATATATGTCAAAAAAGACGCGGCGAATACATTGACATGAAATATCTAGACGGAAAAAGAGTTACGCTTGTTTACAATATGCCATTAAATGAAATAATATACGACTTTTTCGATATGCTAAAGTCTAAAACTAAAGGTTATGCATCTTTCGATTACGAATTTAAAGAGTATAAAATGTCGAAACTTGTAAGATTAGAGATATATATAAATAACGAACCTGTAGATGCGCTATCTTTTATAGTACATGAGGAATCTGCATACAATAGGGGAAGAAAAATGGCAGAAAAACTAAAAACTGTAATACCAAGACAGCTATTCGAAATACCATTGCAAGCTGTTGTAAGCGGAAAAATAATAGCAAGAGAAACCATATCAGCAATGAGAAAAGATGTACTTGCAAAATGTTATGGTGGAGATATTACTAGAAAGAAAAAACTTCTAGAGAAACAGAAAAAAGGAAAGAAAAAGATGCGTCAAATTGGAAATGTAGAAATACCACAAGAAGCATTTTTAAGTGTATTAAAATTAGAAGAAGAAAATTAGAAAATATATTTCTTTTCTTCTTAACGTAGGGGACGGATTGCCAGCCGTCCCTTCTCGCAAAGCCTTTCTAAAAATATGTTCTACAAAGAAACAGCCCTAGCAATGTAGCGGATTCATACCAGCTAGCCCTTAGATTAAATTCTGTATAGAAACTGTAACACAAATGTAATAATAATTTTATGATATTTACTTGTAAAGAAACAATTAAAATAGTAAAATAAAGGTGAGTTATTTTAGGAGGTAAAACATATGATGAATTTAAAGAAGAGATACATAACAATTCTTGTTAGTTTGGTTGCAATCGGACTAATAGGTGCAATATCATATTTTGCATATCAAGCGATAAATGCAAGTACAGACGTAGAAAATGACCCTATAGTAAACAGTTTACAAATTGTAAAAGCAAAATCTTCAAGACAAGAAACGACTGTGTTAGAAATAGATAAAGTAGATTCGAAGAAATTAAATATATCTACAAAGTTAGAATATGTAGGTGATGCAGTTAACGTTGTTCCAACAATAAAGAATACATCAGAATCAAATTGCATACTAAAAAATATCAAATTGGTATATAATAATCCAGATAACGATATAGTTATACGAATTCCTAAAATCACTAATGGACTAATATTAAAAGGAGGAACATCCGAATACGCATTAGTAGTTGAATGGAGAAATAATAATTCTTCAGCAGATGAAAAAAAGGTTGATTTTAGTATAGAATTAGAATATGAAGTTGTATCTGAGCCTGAGCAAACTGTAGTGCCTGAATTAGTGGAAGAACCTGCTACAGTGGTAGAAGCCAGTGCTGGTATTGAAGAAGAGGAAGAAGAGGAATCTACTCCACTAGTAGAAGTTTCTACTGAACCTACAGCAGAAAATGAAATGCCAGAAGAGACAGCATCATCTACATCAGAAGAATTGTAGAAAATTTGGGTATAATATTAATTTTGTAGGGGCGCATGATTGCGCCCGATTTCATATAATCCGCCAAAAAAATGGTGGTTTTTTAATATAATAACGAAAGGAGAAAAAGATGCAAAATATTTTTACAATTCAAAACATACTTAT
This sequence comes from Lachnospiraceae bacterium, assembly GCA_031262685.1. Taxonomy (GTDB): domain Bacteria; phylum Bacillota; class Clostridia; order TANB77; family CAG-508; genus CAKPQL01. Next base: position 4,151 of record JAISHG010000068.1, read on the forward strand.
ATATATAATATTTATAAATTTAATAACTTTTTTGGCGATGTATATAGATAAACAAAAAGCTAAACAACACAAGTGGAGAACTAAAGAGGGAACGTTATTTATGCTTGTAATTCTAGGTGGAGGCATAGGCGGGATTGTGGGAATATATATGTTTAGGCACAAAACAAAAAAACTTACGTTTACAGTTGGCTTTCCTACGATTTTAATATTAGAAATATTATTTATAATATATTGGTTAGTTGTCAATCCATTAAAAACGTTTGGACTGTAAGTAAAATTGCGAGTTGATGCGAACATGTTTACTGTACACATAATGAATAAATAAAAAATTATAAGGTTTTCATAAAAACAAAACAAAATTAAATTGTGAATAACTTAAAAACGTATAATGTACAAAATAATGTTATTCACAGAGTTATCCACATTATCCACAGAAATTACGATAATACAAAAAGTAAACCAAATCTAGTTACATAAAACAACACGTTGTAACAAAAGGGAAATGCGATTGAAATATAACTGTAACACGAATGTAACAATTGACTTTTAAGAGCCAATTTGCTAATATACAAGAATAGATAAAAGACCATTAAATAAAGGGAAGGTGCAATTCTTTTGGAAAATAAATCAATGGAAAAAATCGTGAATTTATGCAAAAGCAGAGGGTATGTTTACCCAGGTTCTGAAATATATGGAGGGCTTTCTAATTCATGGGACTATGGCCCACTAGGTGTAGAATTTAAAAATAATATTAAAAAAGCATGGCTTAAAAAGTTTGTGCAAGAATCTAAATATAATGTTGGATTAGATTCAGCAATTCTTATGAATCCAGAAGTATGGGTTGCATCTGGTCATATTGGAGGTTTCAGTGATCCACTAATAGATTGTAAAGAATGTAAAACAAGACATAGAGCCGATAAATTAATTGAAGACTGGATGAAAGAGAATAATTGTCCAGAAATAGTTGACGGATGGACAGATGCGCAAATGATAAACTATATGGAAGACCACAATATTAAGTGTCCAGAATGTGGTAAACAAAACTTTACATCAATCAGAAAGTTCAATTTAATGTTTAAAACATTCCAGGGAGTAACAGAAGATGCTAAAACACAAATATATTTAAGACCAGAAACTGCACAAGGTATATTTGTAAATTTTAAAAACATATTAAGAACAACAAGAAAAAAACTACCACTTGGGATAGCTCAAATTGGTAAATCATTTAGAAACGAAATAACACCAGGAAATTTCATATTTAGAACTAGAGAATTTGAACAAATGGAATTAGAATTTTTCTGCAAACCCGGAACAGAAATAGAATGGTTCGAATACTGGCGAGAATACTGTAAAAATTGGCTTGTAAAACTAGGAATGAATCCAGATAACGTGCGTTTAAGAAATCACACTAAAGAAGAACTAAGTTTTTATAGTAATGCTACAACAGATATAGAGTTCTTATTTCCATTTGGTTGGGGAGAATTATGGGGAATTGCCAGCAGAACTAATTACGATTTAAGCCAACACTCAGAGCATTCTGGGCAAGAATTATCTTACTTAGACCAAGAAACAGGAGAAAAATTTATCCCATACTGTGTAGAACCATCTTTGGGTTGCGATAGAGTTGCATTAGCATTTTTATGTAATAGTTACGACGAAGAAAAAATAGATGAAGAAGACACAAGAACTGTACTTAGATTACATCCAGCACTTGCACCTTATAAAGCAGCAGTGCTTCCGTTATCTAAAAAGTTAAGCCCAAAAGCAGAAGAAGTGTATGAATTATTATCAAAAAAATATATGTGTGATTACGATGAAGCAGGAAGCATTGGAAAAAGATATAGAAGAGAAGACGAAATTGGTACACCATATTGTATTACAGTAGATTTTGATACCGAAACAGATAACTCAGTTACTATAAGAGATAGAGATACAATGGAGCAAGTAAGAATAAAAATAGATGAACTATACAAGTGGTTAGACGAAAAAATTGATTTCTAGGAAGAGTGATTAAATTGATGAGAGCAATAATAAAAGGGTTTCTAAATGGTTTAGTAAGAATTGTTTATAGGTTAAAAATCCGTGGAAAAGAAAACCTACCTAAAGAAGGTGGATGTATAATTTGTCCAAATCATATACATGCATTAGACCCAGTTCCCATAATTATATGTAATAAAAGAAAAACAGTAGCGATGGCAAAAAAAGAATTGTTTGATAATCCTTTTTTAAGATGGCTTGCAAAAGAATTCGAAATATTTCCTGTAGATAGAAGTGTTAAAGATTTAGAAGCAACTAAACATGCGCTAAAAGTTTTAAAGGCAGGAGAAATGCTTCTTATGTATCCAGAGGGAACAAGAAATGGACTAAAAAAAGGACTAAAACTAAAAAATGGAGCGACAGTAATTGCAATAAAAGCGGGTGTTCCTATAGTTCCGGTAGGAATTTCAGGTACGTTTAAACCATTTAGCAAATTAACTGTAACATATGGAAAGCCAATATATTTCGATAAAAAAACAGATATGAAAGATAAAGAGTTTATAGATAATTTAACATTAAATGTTATGAATACTGCACTTGAATTGACAAAATAATAAACATAATATATAATTGTATCTTGCGAAAATATATAGGGTGGACGGTTTTGTCCTCCCTAAAAAATATTATAAAGGGGAATAAAAATGATAAACAAAAACATTAGAAACGTAGCAATAATCGCACACGTAGACCATGGAAAAACTACACTTGTAGACGCATTATTAAGACAAAGTGGAACATTTAGAGAAAACGAGCAAATAGCAGAAAGAGTAATGGATTCAAATGATTTAGAAAAAGAAAGAGGAATAACTATTTTAGCTAAAAATACCTCTGTAATATATAATGATGTAAAAATAAATATAGTAGATACCCCTGGACATGCTGACTTCGGTGGAGAAGTAGAAAGAGTTCTAAAAATGGTAGATGGGGTAGTGCTTCTAGTAGATGCATTTGAAGGAGCAATGCCACAAACAAGAGAAGTGCTAAAAAAATCTTTAGCATTAAACCTAAAACCAATAGTAGTAATAAATAAAATCGATAGACCCGGATCTAGACCTATGCAAGTAGTAGATGAGGTTTTAGAATTATTTATAGAATTAGGAGCAAACGATAGTCAATTAGATTTCCCTGTTGTATATGCATCTGCGAAACAAGGAATAGCAAAAATGGACTTAAAAGAAGATACTTCAGATTTAAAATGCTTATTTGAAACAATCATAGACACTATAAATCCACCTGATTGCGATGAAGATGGAACTGCACAAATGCTAGTATCTAACATAGATTACGATGACTATGTTGGTAGAATTGCAATTGGTAGAATAGAACGTGGAATAATGAAAATGGGTATGCCTGTAAGTATTTGCAAAAAAGAAACAAACCAAACCGGAAAAATAACAAAGGTGCTTACTTATGTTGGTTTAAAAAATGTTGAAGTAGAAGAAGTAAAAGCAGGAGATATTGCAGAAATCTGCGGTATTTCAGACATAAATATAGGAGATACAATTTGTGATATAAATAACCCAGAAAAAATAGATTTTGTAGATATAGATGAACCTACAGTATCTATGACATTTAGTGTAAACGATGGACCATTTGCAGGAAAAGAAGGAAAATTCGTTACATCTAGACATATAAGAGATAGACTTTTTAAAGAATTAGACAGAAACGTAAGTTTAAGAGTTAAAGAAACAGATAGAGCCGAAAGCTTTGAAGTATCTGGTAGAGGAGAACTTCATTTATCTGTTCTAATTGAAAATATGAGAAGAGAAGGATTTGAATTATTAGTTTCAAGACCAAAAGTTATATTTAAAATCGAAGAAGATGGAAGAAAATTAGAACCAATGGAAAGAGTATTAGTAAGCGTACCAGAAGAATTTGTTGGAAATGTTATCGAAAAGTTAGGAAAAAGAAAAGGCGAAATGGTTAACATGGAACAAGGACAAGATGGACACACAAAAATAGAATTTAAAATTCCATCAAGAGGGTTAATTGGATACAGAACAGAATTTTTAACAGATACAAAAGGAAATGGAACAATGAGTAGTATGTTCGATGGATACGAAGATTATAGAGGAGATATTTCTTCAAGAACCAGAGGAGCAATAGTAGCATTCGAACAAGGAACATCAGTAACATATGGCTTATACAATGCACAAGACAAAGGAGAACTAATAATAGGTGCAGGTATAGACGTATATGAAGGAATGGTAGTTGGAATAAACTCTAGAAACGAAGACTTATCTATAAACGTGTGTAAAGAAAAACACTTAACAAACACAAGAGCTTCAGGTTCAGACGATGCATTAAGACTAGTTCCACCAATACAATTCTCATTAGAAAAAGCTATAGAATTTATAAACGACGACGAACTAGTAGAAGTAACTCCAAAAAACATACGTTTAAGAAAGAAAATATTAGATACGAAAACAAGGGAACGTATGGCTAGAAGGTAGGATAATACCAGATATAAATGGATTTTGTAGGGGCGCAATCGTGCGCCCTCCACATAAATTAATAATATTTGGGGCGTATGCAATACGCCCCTACAATTTAAAATATTGGAGAAAAATCGTATGAATAAAACCCTATTAAACGAAATAAAAAAAGACGCACTAGAAAGACACATACCAATAATAATGGACGACACACTAGAAGAAATAAACAAGATAATAAAACAAATAAAACCTACAAACATACTAGAAATAGGAACGGCTGTAGGCTATTCTTCTATATGCTTTACAGAATTTATGAGTGATGCAGGCAAAATAGATACAATAGAAATAGATGAAGAAAAAGTAGTAGAAGCAAAAGAAAACATAAAAAAAATGGGACTAGAAAATAAAATAAACGTAATAGCTGGAGATGCAGTTTTAGTATTACCAGAAATAAACGAAAAATATGATATGATATTTATCGATGCATCAAAAGGAAAGTACCCAACCTTTTTAAAAGAAGCTTTAAGGCTATCTAAAAAAGGAACTATAATTTTAGCAGATAACATTTTATATAAAGGCTATGTATTAGGAGATTATAACAAACACAAACAACGTACAGCTGTAAATAGATTAAGAGAATATGTAAAAGAAATAACAGAAAATGAAAAATTAGATACACAAATATTAGAAGTGGGAGACGGACTTGGAATAACTAAAGTGTGCTAATACTACAGAATACTTGATTCTATTAGCATAGACGCAATGCTATCTACCGTGTATACGGTAATTAGTAAATAGATAGAAATTTTTTGAATTAAAATCGGTATTTTTTTGAAAGTTCTTTTTCTTAAGAACTTTTTTATATATGGATGGAAATGATTTAAAAAAAGTAGTGCGGCAACGCCCCAAACAACAGTAAAAAATACAGAAACTCGGCCGTTTAAGTTAAAAAACTCATTAGAATAATCCCACCAATGAGAGCGAAAAAGTCCTTCTAAACCGAAACTTACGATATATTCAAAAGCAGAAAAAATAATAGCAGAATATAAGAATAATTTAAAAGAATTTTTTTTATATTTTCCTAAAAACATAATTAACATTAGAGCTGCGTATCCATATATTGGACAAAGTGGACCAAATAAAAATCCTCTATTTGTGTACTCTCCAAGCTCATATATCGCATATAAAGTTTCGAAAAACCAACCCAAAAAAGAGTAAATAAAAAAGTACATTGCAAAGTTTTCGAATTTTGTAAGTTTTTTATTTTTTAAGGTTGTCTCCAAAATAATCATCTCCTAATAATAAAGAAATAATATCAAATAGTGTCGCAATTGTAAATAAAAACATAGATTTTGCACTTTAAATATGATATAAAAGGATAAGAAAGGGTTGTGTATAAATGAACAAACCAGAATTATTAGCACCAGCAGGCTCATTTAAAAAAGCTAAAACTGCATTTACGTATGGAGCAGATGCAGTGTATTGTGGAACATCTTCATTATCGCTTAGAACAAGGGCAGAAATGGATAACAATGAACTTTATAAAACAATAAAATACGCGCATGATATTGGTAAAAAAGTATATACAACAATAAATATATTCGCGTGGGACGAGAGATATGAAGAAATAAAAGGGCAAGTAAAAGAACTTGAAAAATTAAAAGTTGACGGTGTAATTGTGGCAGATGGCGGTGTTTTGGAACTAATAAAAGAGGTTGCTCCAACACTAGATATACATATAAGTACACAAGCAAATATTGTTGGACATAATTCAAGTAATTTTTGGTATAAAAACGGTGCAAACCGAGTTATTTTGGCACGAGAATTGAATAAAAATCAGATAAAAGAATTAATCAAAAATAAAAACTCAAAGTTAGAAACAGAAATTTTTGTGCATGGAGCCATCTGTTTTGGTTATTCTGGAAGATGTTTTTTAAGTGACTTTTTAGCTGGGAGAAGCGCTAATTTGGGAGATTGCGCGCAAAGCTGTAGATGGGGTTATAATGTTTATGTAGAAGAAGTAAATAATAAGGGAAATCTTATGCCTGTAGAAACAGATGAAAATGGAACGTATATTTTCTCTTCTAAAGACTTATGCTTAATAAAAGAGATTCCAGAAATTGTGGATATGGGAATAAACAGTCTCAAAATAGAAGGCAGATTAAAAACAGAGTACTATTTGGCTACAGTAATAAATGCATACAGAAATGCAATAGACGATTACATTAAAAATCCACAAGAGTACGATTACACAAAATATTTAGCTGAACTGGAAAAAGTAAAAACAAGAGGGTTAACTACATTTTATTTTAACGATAGGGATAATAAGGATTTTCAAGAATACGAAGGTAAACAATACAATCCGGATTTTGAATTTGGAGCAATAGCATTAAAAAACGAAAATGAAAAGTGGATAGTGGAGATAAAGAACAAATTACAAGTTGGTGACAAAATGGAACTTATAATTCCTAAAACAGTAACTCCGGAAAAATTTGAAATAACTGAACTTTGGGATGTGGAAACAGATGAGAAAATAGATTGTATAAATCCAGGGAAATTAGGTCAATTAGTAAAAATGAAATTGCCTAAAGAATGTAAAGAAGGGTTTATAATTAGGAGAGAAAAAAATGCCTAGATTTTTTGTAAATGAAAATCAAATAAGTAAAAAAGACAATCTGATTAGAATAATTGGTAATGACGTAAATCATATAAAAAATGTATTAAGATTAAAAGTAAATGATGACATTGATATATGTAGTAAAGAGACTAGCGTATCTTATTATTCTAAAATAAGCGAAATATCTGAAAAAAAAGTAGTATGTAAAATAGAAAAAGTGTTAGAAGAGCAAAAAGAGCCAGATATTTATATAAATGTAATACAAGCGCTACCTAAAGCAGATAAAATGGAACTAATTATACAAAAAACTACTGAACTTGGAGTCAAAGAAATAACCCCAATTAACCTAAAAAGATGTGTGGTAAAAATCGATTCGAAAGATGAGCCTAAGAAATTGCAAAAATGGAAAAGCTACGCAGAATCAGCAGCTAAACAGTGCGGGAGAAATATTATTCCAAAAATTAATTCAATATGTAATATAAATAATGTTTTTGAAATATTAAAAGATTATGATATAGTGTTTGTTGCCTATGAAAATGAAAATAAAAATTCTTTAAAGCATGTAATAAAAAATATAAATAAAAAAGACGTAAAAATAGCATTAGTAATAGGGCCAGAAGGTGGCATTGAAAATTCAGAAGTGGAGTTTTTTCAAAATAACGGTGCAATAAGTGTGTCATTAGGTGGCAGAATTTTAAGGACAGAAACAGTTTCATTTGTTCTAACTAGCATATTAATGTACGAATTTGGAGATTTGGGAGGTAGAATATAGATGAAAGATGAAGAAATAAAAATTGAAGAAGAATTGCAAAATAAGAAAAAATTATCTAAAACACTAAAACAAAAACTATACAAAAAAATAGCAAGAGAAGCACTTGTGTCAATATTAATAAGCGTTTATGCTATTTTTATATATTTAGGTAGCATAAATATAAATAGGCAAATATATGTAACAGACTTAAAAGTATTTAGTATGAGTATACTTATTATATCAATAATATTGTTTGAAAAAGCATATAGCAAGATGAGTGTGGAATTGTTTGTTAGAGCGGTAGAAGTATTAATAGTTGCAATTGTAACGTTGTTTTTAAAATATTTATTATTTGATGCAAATAATAATGTTTTTAGAATGATTCCCGGAATTATGGCAATAGCATTTTTTATATATGCAATAATCAAAATGATCATATACTATGTGCTTACAAGAAAAGAACACAAACAAACTATAAGTGATGTAAAAGATATTTTAAAAAAGTAATGGGAGGTAGCATTTATGCGTAGCATGACGGGATTCGGAAGAAGCAAATACGAAAATGAAGATAGAGAATATATAATTGAAATTAAGTCTGTAAATCATAAGTACAATGATATATCAATAAAACTTCCAAGGAGTATAAGTTACTTAGAGGAAAAAGTAAAAAAAGAAATATCAGGAGTTATTTCCAGAGGAAAAATAGATGTATTTATATCATTTATAAATAATAGTAAAATTGGTAAAGATATAAAAATAAATACAGAACTTGCAGAAGTATATATAAAAGAATTATCAAAAGTTTGTAATAAGACTGGAATAATAGATAATATAAACATTATGGATATAGCTAAAATGCCTGATGTTTTAGTAGTTCAAAGTAATGAAGATGAACAAATAATATGGAAAGAACTTAGATCTACTTTACAAACAGCATTAGACAGTTTTATGCAAATGAGGGAAATGGAAGGCGAAAAATTAAAATCAGATTTTGAAAAACGAGCAGAAAAAATCTTACAGAAAATAGACGATGTTTATAATTTTTCTACTGGACTTGTAGAGGAATATATAGTAAAATTAAAAGATAAAATTAAGGAGTTTCTAAACACCTCAGTAATAGATGAAAATAGGCTTTTACAAGAAATAGTTATATATGCAGATAAAAGTTCAATAGAAGAAGAAATAACAAGATTAAGAAGCCACATTTCACAGTTCTTACAGTTAATAAACCAAGATGTGAGCATAGGAAGAAAATTAGATTTCTTACTTCAAGAAATGAATAGAGAAACAAATACAATCGGTTCAAAAGCAAATTGTTTGGAAATAACAAATCTAGTAGTAGATATAAAAACAGAATTAGAAAATATAAGGGAGCAAGTTCAAAATATAGAGTAAGGAGGATTTTATGCAACTTATAAATATTGGATTTGGAAATATTGTTTCAGCAAATAGAATCATATCAATTGTAAGTCCAGAATCTGCACCAATAAAAAGAATTGTGCAAGAAGCAAAAGATACTAAAATGGCGGTAGATGCAACTTATGGAAGACGAACAAGGGCAGTAATAATAATGGATTCAGGACACGTAATACTCTCAGCCGTTCAGCCAGAAACAGTAGCAGGAAGAATAACAGACAATTCTGCCGAAGAAGAACAGATATAACATGACGGATTTTATACCTACCAGGGAATGCAAATATTAAAATCATGTAGGGGCAGGTTTTATGCCTGCCCAAAAATAGAAAGGATTGATTAAAATGTTAACAAAACCATCAGTAACAAACCTATTAAAAAGAGTAAGCAACAGATACGAATTAGTAATAATGACATCAAAAAGAGCTAGACAACTAGCAGATGGAGCAGTAAAACTTACAAAAGAAGTGGAGGCATCTCCTGTAACACTTGCGGCAACAGAAATAGCAGAAGGCAAGGTGGAAGAATGTTAGTAATATTATCTGGAGTAGCAGGTGCTGGAAAAGATACTGTAACTAAGGAACTATTAAAAACTATACCTAATGCAGTAACCTTACCCTCATATACAGATAGGGCAAAACGCGAAGGTGATATCGAAGGAGAAACATATAACTTTGTAACAACGAAACAATTTGAAGAAATGATAAAAAATAACGAATTGTACGAGTACAATGTTCACCATAATCATTATTATGGTACTTCAAGAACACTTTTAAAGCAAAAACTAGATAGTGGAAAAATCATTATTAAAGATATAGATGTAAATGGCACAGAAAATCTAGTAAAAATATTAAAAAACGATGTAAAAGTAATAACAGTATTTTTAAAAGTTTCAAAAGAAGAAATTATTTCCAGACTTAAACAAAGAGAAGATAAACCAAGTGAGCAAGAAATAGCGTTAAGAATGAGTAGGTTCGAATATGAGGAATCTAAAATGAATATATATGATTATATTATAGAAAACAACGATTTAGAAAAAACAGTAAATATTATAAAATCAATAATTAGCGATGAATTAGGGGGATTATAATTTGAGAAAATATTTTGGGACTGATGGAATTAGAAGAATAGCTAATACAGAACTTACTCCAGACCTTGTCTATAAAGTAGCAAAGGCTGGAGCCTATGTTTTATCTAAGCATACCAAAAAGGCACCAACAATATTAATAGGACGTGATACAAGAATCTCTGGTACTCTTATCGAAAGTGCTATGACAGCAGGATTTTTAAGTTATGGAGCAAAAGTTATTTTGTTGGGAGTAATGCCGACACCAGCAGTAGCATATCTTACAAGAAAACTAAATGCCGATGCAAGTGTTGTTATATCAGCATCACATAATACATATGAATTTAACGGTGTAAAATATTTTAGCAACAAAGGTACAAAAATATCAGATGAGTTAGAACTAGAAATAGAAGAAATAATTGAAGGTACTGGGCTAAAAGAATTAACGGCAATAAACGATAAAATAGG
>JAISHG010000104.1 GCA_031262685.1 Lachnospiraceae bacterium
TGGCAATTTGAACATGGTGATACTTCTATTCTTTTTAATGTGCATTGTCTATGTTGCTCATCGTTATACGAACAGCTATCGACTTTGCAATTTATTTTTTGTTTTTCGTCCATAATAAATCCTCCTCAATATGGTTTAAATTTATTATTTGCAAAAAAACTTTTTTTATTTATTTAAATAATTATTAATTCTTTTTTGAACTTTTTCTTTACCTAAAATTTGCATTATTTCGTATAAATCTGGTGTATTTTGTCTTTTTGTTATTACAACCCTTAAAACCATACTAATATCGCCAATGTGTCCTTTGTACTGCTCTGGCTCTTTTTTAAATAATTTTACTTCGCGCGCATAACCTAATTCTTCTGCTAAATCTTTCATTTTATCAAACCACATTTGCTTGTCGTCTGATATATCAAAATAGTTTTCTACATATTTTTCAAGTATTTGCTTTATTTCTTTTTCATCTGAAACTTTTTGAAATTCATAATTTGATTGTTTATCAAATATATCGTCATACATGTATTCCATTGAATATTTTATATCTGATAGTTTTGCAATGTCTTTTCTTGGTTTTTCTATTCCACGTTCTATTCCAAGTATTCTAATCGCATAATCTTTATCGTTTTCTAATACAGTTTTAAGTTCTGCATCATATGCCTTTGCCCATTTTAACGAATCTTCGTAAATTTTTTCTTTGCTATATTTAGATATAACATTTTTAGATACATCTAATAATTTTACTATGTCGAATAACGCTCCGCTTACTCCCATTTTATTTAAAGCAAGTTCAAATTCATCTGTACTTTTTTCTGGATTTGCTCTTCTCCATTCTTCGAAGTTTGAATTTGCAATGTTTAAAAGATATTCTGTAACAGCATCTTCCGGAATTCCTTCTTTATGATAATAACTAACTGCAGCCTCAGGGTCTTTACGTTTACTTATTTTTCGTTTTCCGCCATCTTCCTCTTTCATAAGTGGCGCAATGTGCGCATACTTAGGAGGCTTAAATCCTAGCACTTGAAAAAGTTGTATGTGTAGAGGAACAGAAGATATCCATTCATCTCCTCTTATCACATGTGTTACCTTCATTAAATGGTCGTCTATTGCATGCGCAAAATGATATGTTGGAAGCCCGTCTGCTTTTATTATTACAATATCTTGATCGTTTTCTGGAAACTCTATGTTTCCTCTAATTAAGTCATGATGCTTTATTTTTTTATCTTCTCTTCCTGGAGATTTTAATCTTATAATATATTTTTCGCCATTGTTTATTTTTTCTACCATGTTATCTATTCCAAGATTTCTGCACTTTGCCCAAACTCCATAATAACCGGGTCTTATTTTAGCATTTTCTTGAGTTAGTCTTTTTTCTTCTATTTCTTCTGCTGTACAAAAGCATGGATAAGCTAACCCTTTAGATATAAGGTCTTTTGCATATGCTTGGTATATTTCTTTTCTTTTGCTTTGCAAATATGGTCCATATTTACCTATTTCCTCTTTTTCAGATACAACACCTTCATCTACTTGTAGTCCAAAATCTTTTAATGCATCTAAAATTCCTTGAACGCCACCTTCTACTTCTCGTTTTTGGTCGGTATCTTCAACTCTTAGCAAAAACGTTCCGTTAGATTGTTTTGCAAGTTTCTTATCTATTAAACTTACAAACAAACTACCTATATGAACAAATCCTGTTGGACTAGGGGCAAATCTTGTTACTTTTGCTCCTTCGCTCAAATTTCTTTCTGGATATAATTCTTCGTAATATGATATTTCTTTTGCGTTTGGAAATATTAAATCTGCCAATTCTTTGTAATCCATTTTTATAACAATCCTTCCTCATTTAATCTCTTTGATGCTCTCTTAATCCTGCTAAATCAATTATAGCAACAGCTATTATTCCTGGCTGTTCTGTTGCTATTTCATTTGTTAGTTTTTCTACTCCTGTTGAACTTATTTCTTTATTTTCATTAGTATTAGATTTCATTATTCCTAATATGTTATTTTTAAATTTAGTCTCTTTTGTTTCCAAATTATTTTCTTCGCAATATTTTGTTATTTCGTCTCTAACAGTTCTAGGGCTTACATTGAATTTATCTGCAATTTGTTCTCTAGTTAGTCCTTCTGTTTCTGCCTCATGATACTCTTTTGCAAAATTTATTGGGTATTCCAAATTATTTCTTAATGCGTAACTAGTAAGTTTTTTATCTATTTCGTCTGCAGTTATATCGTACAAGCTTGCAATTTCTGTCGAATTCATTTTATGGTCTCTATGTAATGAATATAGTTTAGAATTTTTTATTTCATCTTGCTCTGATACTTTTTCTATTTTTGCTCTTTCTACTTTGATATCTAATTCGTTTATCTCTTCATTTACAGGCAATCCATATTTTTTTGCATATTTTTTTATTCTATCCTTAACATCGGTTACAGTTAAAACTTTGTACATAGCTGCAATTTCAGTGTAACTGCGCTTTTCTTTTTCAAATTTAAAGTATAAAACCCCATCATCTATTTGATTATTATTTTCGAGATCCTTATTTTTAGATATCCTAGC
>JAISHG010000117.1 GCA_031262685.1 Lachnospiraceae bacterium
AGGTACTCAGTTTTTATGTTTTGGCGATTACATGATTTACAAAGGTAGCAATACATATAGCATAAATTCGTGCGAGACCATTGAGGTTTTTTATAATATCAGAACAGACATAGAAAAGCTAAATGCTGCATCAGAAATAACAAAACTTACGTACGATGTAACAACAGAAAATCAAAATAGTTATAAAATATTACAATTATACTTAAACACATTGTACATAATTTCGGAAACCGATAAAGATTTAGAACTTGTAATTTCAATATTTAAAATGAGATTAATGATGCTAATTGGTTATAAGCCAATAGTAGAGAAATGCAGTTGTTGCAAGCAACCTAAAAAGTTAGTTAGCTTTAGCATGAAATATAATGGGCTTGAATGTGAGGAGTGTAAATTAAGAGATACAAGTAGTATAGATATAAGCCCAACTACGCTAGACGCAATAAAATATATAATAGGATGCGATGCAAAAAAATTATATTCTTTCGACATTTCCGAAGAGTCAAAAAAGGAACTTGAAATAATAGCAAAACTTTATACAAAGGAAAAAATAGAAATATAGGTAAACAAAAAGTCCGCAAAACAGCGGACTTTTTTGGTGCCTCGAATTGGAATCGAACCAATGACACAGGGATTTTCAGTCCCTTGCTCTACCAACTGAGCTATCGAGGCAAAAAAATGGCGACCTGGAACGGACTCGAACCGTCGACCTCCGCCGTGACAGGGCGGCGTTCTAACCAACTGAACTACCAGGCCGTATAAAAAAACAAAAGAATGGTGGGCGCAATAGGGCTCGAACCTATGACCTCCTGCTTGTAAGGCAGATGCTCTACCAGCTGAGCTATGCGCCCATGTCTTTTGACTTGAACAGTATACTAAATTATAAATTACTTGTCAAGGGTAAAAAAACTATTTTCAAAAAAATTTCTTTTATATGTGAGAAAATGATTTTAATACGTAATATATTGGATTATTATAAAACATTATGTAGATAGGTTTGAGTTGAAAAAAGCTTGTAAATGTGTTAAAATAAATATGTATTGATATTTAGGTAAAAATTGGAGGATGTTATGTATAGTAACACTAAGCACGATGATTTAATTGCAAGAGCACTTTTTTCTGCTGGTTTTGGATGCGATTATAAAAGCTATTCGGATATGTACGATAGTATTCGCCAGGAGAGGGAAAACAAGAAAAAAGATCCCCCGGTTTCTTCTGAAATAAAGGAAGAAAACTAATATTAAAGTAAAGCAGCAGAATATTTTCTGCTGTTTTTACATTGACATTATTATACTAAATAATATAAAATGAGTCCAAGAAATGGAGATATAGGAGATATAAATGTATTTAATCGTGGGACTTGGAAATCCTGAACCAGAATATTCAGATACAAGGCATAATATAGGCTTTGATGTTATAAACAAATTTGCTAAAAAAAATGATATTGAATTAAATAAAACAAAATACAAAGGGTTATATGGTACAGGGGTAATAAAAAATGAAAAAGTAGTATTGTTAAAACCCCAAACATATATGAATCTTAGTGGTCAAAGTGTTATAGAATTTAAAAAATTTTATAAGCTCGAAACCGATAAAATAATTCTGGTATATGATGATATAGATTTAGAGATTGGAAAAATTCGTATACGAAAAAAAGGTACAGCAGGCACTCATAATGGAATGAAATCTGTTGTAGAAAATTTGCAGTCTGAAAATTTTGCAAGAGTACGAATTGGCGTGGGATCTCCAGAATACAAGAATGATTTAATAAACTTTCTACTTGCAAAAATATCAGTCGAAGATAAAAATAGTTTAACTAAATCCATAGATATTGCAGCAGAAGCAATATTCGATATAATAGAAAATGGCGCAGAGTTCGCAATGAACAAGTATAATTAGTGCAATCTAGAAAGGATATAGACTTATATGTACGAGATTATAATAAATAAAACAGAAGAAAACATTAAAAAACTGTTATTAGTTAAAGATGGTGAATTACTAGAAAAATATGAACTCAGAGAAGACAAAGCAAGATGCGAAGGAAATATATATTTAGGTAAAGTTCAAAACATTTTAACTGGAATGCAAGCTGCTTTTGTTGATATAGGGAAGAGTAAAAATACTTTCATTCACTTGAAAGATTTACTTCCAAAAGTAGATGAAAAAAATACTAATAATGAACAAGACATTATAAATACTAATATAAAGTCTGTAGTACAAAAAGGCATGTCAATTTTGGTTCAAATAAAGCGTGATAGCACAAGCAATAAAGGTGCAAGAGTATCAACACATATAAGCATAACGGGAAAGTATATTGTACTTATGCCGGAAACCGATTTTGTTACAATCTCTCAGAAAATTGAAGATATAAAAGAAGCAGAAAAACTAAAACAATTAGTGCAAAAACTACTTCCAAAAGGATTTGGAGCAATAATAAGAACAGCAGCATTGGGAAAGTCTGAAGAAGAATTGGAAAAAGATATTAAATTATTGTGCTCAAAATGGATTAAAATTAAGAAATTGTCCAAAAATACTGAAACAGCTCCGAAATTAATTTATAAAAGCGATAGCATTTTGAAGAAAATGTTTGTAGATATGATTTCTGAAACAATCGATAAAGTTGTAGTAAATTCAGAAGAAATATATAAAGAAATATTAGAAATATTAAAAGAATTGGAAAATACTAAAACTATAGTAGAGCTAAGTTCTGACGAAAATATCTTATACAAATATGACTTAAAAAAACAATTAGAAAAAACTGAAAACAGGAAGATATGGCTAGATTGTGGAGGATTTATTACAATAGATAAAACGGAAGCACTTATTGCTATAGATGTGAATTCGGGTAAATATATAGGTCTTCCAGAGCAAACAATGGAAGATACAGTGTTCACAGTAAATAAAGAAGCAACAATAGAGATTGCAAAGCAACTTAGACTTAGAGATTTAGGCGGAATAATAATAATCGATTACATCGATATGGTAAATGATAATAATAAAAAGGCAATAATGGAACTATTAGCAAAACAATTAAAAAGTGACAGAACTAAAACTCAAATCATAGGCTTTACACCATTAAACTTATTAGAAATGACTAGAAAACACATATGGAATAATGAATAGAAAGAAGGAGTATTTATGGAAACAAATGAAAAACTAATTTTAGAATTGAAACCAAAATACAAGATAAGTTATGGAGTATTAAGACGAATTTGGGACATATTACTATTTTTAGTATTAATGTCTGTTGTTATAACGCAAATAGGAATGAATATTGTAGTAATAGCATCTTTAGTGATTTTTATTATGATGTATATGATTTATCTAATATATACAAAAATAAAATATAAAAAGTATTACTATAGATTTTATGAAAATAAATTATTATATAGAAATTCTTTATGGACTAGAAAGGGATCAGAAATACCATACTCAGAGATAAAAGAAATAAAATATTTTCAAGGCTTTACTCAAAAAAGATTTAATATTGGAGATATGCAAATTGCAACGTTTAGTATGAATATTTTTAAGAAAATAATATTTATACAATTTGTAGAAAATCCTAAAGAAACATATGAAAAAATCACACAAATATTTAAAGAATAGTTAAAAAAGAGCCTGCATCATGAAGTGCACCCCAAATGTTAGACAAAAAGTTCAACATTTGGAGGAGTATTTTTAAACCGTTCTTTTAAAGTTTCCATTGGTATAATCTGAACCTTCTAATTTTTCCTTTTTATGAATTTTATTAATTACAAAATTCATTTCACTAAAAGTTTCGTCTAGAAAATCTATTCTAGCACAGTTTAGATTTAAATCTTTAAAATCTATTGAAGTTATTTTGCTGTTATATATAGTTGTTATTGTGGATTTTTTATTTGGAAGGACTCTGAAGATAAATCCGAGTTTATCCTTTATGGAAAATTTGTTATTTAAACAGTTATTTTTGCAAGCAGATTTACAGATATTAGTTTTTCCAGACAGACAAAAATTTGTAGTCATTACAGGAAGCTTGCCATAAACAATAAACTCAGAGTTACACATACTAGAGAGGGTTTTAATGTTATTCTTATTTAGTTCTGGTGAAATTGTAAATCGTTCAATTCCCAAATTACTTAAGTTATTTATTGTCTGGGTGTTCATTATATTAAATGAGTAATTTGCTACAATAGGAAAATTGTAGTTTTGGCAAAGGTCAATTTGGCTAATGTGTGATACCACAAATCCCTTTATATCAAATTCTTTTAATATATTATTTAGGTCATATTTTATATTTTTATAGATACTATCTTTTAAGATTATTGGCATGTATATATATACATTTTTTTTGTTTGACAGGTTCCTTAGTAGGTTAAAATAATTTGCATTTGTAAAGTAGTCGAAAGGGATATAAATGGTATCTACGTTTAATAATTCATAATTTGCATTTAAATCTAAAATATTTAGTAATACACATATTTGCATGTGATTTTCTTTTTTTATGTCAGAGATTTTAGTTACAGAAAGAGGCTTTGAACTTCTTTCATATCTCGATTTTGCAATCAATTCTAATTTTGATATAGCAGTTCTTCTAAGGTCATTTAGAAGGGATATATTAGGTATGTATAAATTGTTTTCCATGTCTATTTCTAAAGAAGTAAAATTAAACTCTGTATTTCCGGTTTTACAAATTTGGTTTCGTATTTTATCTTCCGTAATTGGTGAGTTTATAGCTAATGATGGAATAAAATCAGACTCTATTGTAAAATTAATATCTTTATATATACCTTCGTTACAAGATACAGTAAGTAAAATAGGTGTATCTTTATAAATTGAAATTTTTCCACTTAAGTTTATTTTTTTAAGCTCTTTTCCAGAATAGGTGTTTTTAAGTGAGTTAGATATTTCTTTTGATAGAGTTATATGATTATCCGGTACTTTTGAACAAATTAGTTCGTCATTTATGCCATTTAAATGACCTAAGGATGCACCACCTCTATTAAAAGCTTGTAGTAATAAATCTTTGTCTTCTATGGTTGGGACGGCCTTAGTATCTATGTATTTTCTGTATAGTTTGGTAACTAGCCCAACATATTCGGCAGATTTTAACCTTCCTTCAATTTTGAAACATGAGACACCGATGTCCATAAGTTTTTTTACATAATCTAACCCTAATAAATCTTTTGTACTAAGAAGATAGCCAGCATCTATAGTAGAATTGTTATTGCTTAAGAGTTGATAAGGCAATCGGCATGGGGCAGCGCACGCACCTCTATTTCCGAGAACGCCCTCCAATTGCACTAGAAAGTAAACATTGACCAGAATATGATATACAAAGAGCTCCATGAATAAAAACTTCTATTTCTATATTAGAGTTTTTGCAAATATATTCTATTTCTGAAAAGCTTAATTCTCTAGATAAAACTACTCTTTTAAATCCTAGATTTTGAAGTTTTAAAACTCCTTCTAAATTGTGGACAGTCATTTGAGTGCTAGCATGTATAGGTAATTCTGGGAAAAGTTTAATAAGCTCTAAACCTAAGCCCAAATCATGGACAATAATAGCATCAATCCCGTATGAATATGCTGCGTTTGCTATGTTAAGTGCATCGTTAAATTCATCATCTTTTATTAGCGTATTTAAAGTTAGATTTGTTTTAACATTACGTAGTTTTGCATAATCTATAGCTTGCTTCAATTCTTCCATAGAAAAGTTTTTAGCACTAGTTCGTGCATTAAAAGTATTTGCGCCAAAATAAACAGTATCTGCACCATTTTGCACAGCAGCAAAAAGAGATTCTAAATTTCCGAACAGGGGATAATAATTCAGGTTTTTGCATTTTTTATTCTCCTACAAAAAATATTGTAACACAAATTTAAGTGAGTGAATACTATATGTTATGAAATATAGAAATACATACAAGTTAAACATTAATCTTATATTTCTTTAAAAAAATTAAAGGAGGAATTTTTTATGACAGAAGAAAGAAATTGTGGATGCGGTTGCGGAAACAACAATGGGTTATTTGGTGGCGACTGTGGAACATTAATATTGTTATTATTAGTAATGTCTTGCTGCTGTGGTGGAAACAACAATAACGGATGTGGCGGATTCTAATAAGTAAATTCCTAAAAAAAGTCTTTGGTTTACGCCAAAGACTTTTTTGTATTTATAAAAACTAAACAACATCTTTTACAGATGGCATTTTATCTATAGTCACAATTTTGTTTGTATAATCCAAATTTGCTAAAGAATTATTTAGGTATTCTAATGTGTATATATTGGTAGCCATAATATCCGTTTCCATCATCGAAACAAGAGTTTTATTTGTGCATGTTGACATGAAATCCTTTACAGAAGTTACAATATTGGACTTGCTTTTTTGTGTAGAAAGTTCTGAAAGTAGAGATTTTCCTTCATTACTAATACCTAAAACGCGAGCATATGGTACTACTTTTTTTGATTCTTCCATCTGTTTTTTGGTTATTCCAAGTAGTGAGTATAGCATAATTCGCTGAATTCTAGTCGCCGTATAATTTTTTGATTTAACTTTTTCAAAAAGTTCAGAATAATTATTGCAAGAGTTAATTGCATCATAGATTGAATTTGCTAAACTTTCATTTACATCTGGAATATTATTTATCTCGGTAAGAGTCATACGTCTTAAAGAGTATATAATTTCTTTTTCAAATGCCGTAATATCAAAAACAGATTCACCAGCATTAATTTTGTTTGCAAGTATTTTATATACTTCTTTAGGTACATATTTTTCTATTCGTTTATTTGAATAAATCATATTTCTAATAGCTGTTGCACTAGCATAATTTCCGAACAGGTTCGTCGCTGTTATATTCTACTGCATGGCGTTTTATAGTGATAGGGAATAGTTTACTTTTGGTAGATTTTATTGCTTTTAAATACTCTATTGCTAATATGTTGTTGGGATTAGATAAAGTGTTTGCATATTTTCGAATATCGTTAGTATACATAAGTAATGCATTTTCTCTAGCCTTTGGATACGAAGAACCGTTTTTTAATTCGTGATTAAGAAGTGATTGATAAGCTTGTGGTTCTGCATAAAGTATGTCTGCAAAAGTGTTAAGGGTATTTATATCTCCGGATTCACTTCCGAATGATAAAATAGTATCCATTTTTAATGAATCGAATATTTTTATACATCCTTCAGCAAAGTTTTCTGCACTAGAAATACTGTAGATTGTAGGGAGTTCAATAACTAAATCGGCTCCAGCAGATAATGCCATTTTTGCTTTAGACCATTTATCTACAATAGAAACATTTCCACGTTGCACAAAATTACCAGTAATTATACATACTGTGTAATCTGGATGTACAAGCTCTTTTGATTTTTTAATGTGATAAATATGACCATTGTGTAGTGGATTGTATTCAGCTATAATTCCCAATATTTTACTCATAATAAAATTCCCTCTTTTATTGTATAAAATAATAATAATTGATATAATAACACAAAAATAACTAAAGTTCAAGGAGGACTAATGGAAAAGATTACAATTTATACAGATGGTGCCTGTTCTGGTAACCCTGGACCTGGTGGTTGGGGAAGCGTATTAATATACAACGAAAAAGAAAAACAAATTAGTGGAGCTAGTACGATTACCACAAATAATATAATGGAAATAACAGCAGTAATAGAAGCATTAAAACAATTAAAATACCCATGTGAAGTGGATTTGTACAGTGATAGTGCATATGTTGTAAATGCATTTGATAAAGGTTGGATATATAATTGGATGAAAAAAAATTGGATAACAGCAAACAAAGAACCAGTAAAAAACAGAGAACTATGGGAAGAACTATATAATTTAACTAAAATTCACAAAGTAAATTTTATAAAAGTAAAGGGACATAGCGATAATAAATACAACAATATATGTGATGAGCTTGCAAGAAATGCAATAGGCAAGTAAACATTACATAACATAAAATTGTATCAATAGTTGGTACAATTTTATGTTAAGCATTGATTAACCTCGAAATCTATGATAAAATGATGCAAAAATATTGTGAGAGGAAATTAGTTATGTATTCTATAGAACAAAAAAATGAAGTAATAAAATTATTAGAAGACGGGAAAAAAATTGATGTGATTTCAAAAACGACAGGAATATCTGCGGCAACTTTATACAATTGGAAGAAAGAGGTAGATATTCCCGAAATTCCAGAAGTACAGGACACAGAAAGTAATAGTTTTACACAAATGGATAATTTAGCTCAAATACAATCAGCAGAGGATATTCAGCAAACTAGTCAAAGAACAGCGGAAATACAACTTCCAGAAGAAAATAGTAGGTTAGAGCAAATAAAGCGAAAAGAAAGTGCACTACGAAAAGAATTGAGATATATGAAAAATAGACTTACGGGTATTCTTATACAGAAATATATAGAGGATAGATCAGAGCAAACGTTAGAAGAGATAGAAGAGTTAAAAAATCAAGTTTTAAAAGAAGATCCAAAAGATGCTATTGCTTTAGGTCATACCATAACAACCGAACAATTACAAAGACTCAAAGATTCTGACATTGATATTTCAAAACGTGAGAATCCAAATTTGCAACAGTATGTAACAAAAAAAAGAGAGTTATTACCAAGCTCTACCATAGAAACGGATAAGACTGGAACAGAAAAATCTTCAAGAATGGAACGAACTGTGTCCATAGTAAAACAATCTGCTTCTGAAACTCCGAAAAAAGTGGAAAATAATTTCTCTGGCTTAATGAACTATAGATTTAATCTTATGGAGGCTTTAAACGTAGGAGATAGAGAGAGGACATTGACTATACTAAAACAAATGAAAGAAGATCCTTCGATAGACAAAATTGCCAAAAAGAAAATTAATGCTATGGTGGAATTAGCAAAATCAACCAAACCAAGATCCCGTTTTATGTTAATGGCTCAAGCTGAAGGATTTGACAGCGAAAGATAAATGTTACAGTTTTATTACAAAACAATTACATTTAGATTACAAATGTTGTATAAAGTCGTTTAATAGAATATACTGACAAAAAACTATTGTTTAGCAGGGGTGATGATAATGGATGTTGCTCAATCGTTTTCGGAATATGTATTAAATGAACAAAATGAACTAGAAAAAATGAATATAGTTCGTTATTTGCAAAAGAAAATGCAAGAAAAAAACATATATTTCTTTTACGACAAATCTGTTTTACTAAAAGCAGAGCTTGCTAAGATGTTTATCGAAGAAATGAACATTGTAGAAGTAGATAAAAATTTAGTAGTAACAGCTTGTTTAGTAATGGGTTGTAAGAAAAATAATAATCCTCAAGATTTAACAAAAGTAAAAATGTTTGCTAAAGAAAGTGCAGATTTTTTAAGAAGTGATATGTTTGGATTTTCTGATGATTTTTGTAATATTTGTGAAGGCTACAACAGGTATAGTGGGGTAAAACGAACGAGGGAAACCGATATTCTTGAATTAGTAGATAATTTTGGTGGGATGCTAGTTCATAGGTACGATAGACAAGGATTTTCTGTTCAAGATGCCTTATGTTTATTAAAAGAGAGAAATTTAAAGGGTCTAAATAATATGTATTTAGATAAGTTTGTTCAATTTGTAGATAAAATGGAGATAGAAACAGTAAATGATAGTACTATAGTTAAAGCAGAAACTCCATACATAACGCATTTGGCAAAGGTATTAAATAAAGTAGGTGATTTTGATTATGAATAGTGATGATAATTTTTTGTTAGCGATAAATGCCATAGTTAGTTCAAGAGATTTGTTAGTTAAATCACGAGATAGTGAGTTAGCAGATATTACAAATACAAAAGTATCATTAAATAATGTTGCCGAAATGATAAGTACAGTAACAAAAGGTTTTTATAGAGTAGAGACTGATGATTTTATAACAGGACAAAGTGGTGCAGGACAAGGCGACTAGACTATAGATAAGATGCATGAAGTACTAATTCGTGATAAAGATCGGGATATATAAGTAGTAAAAAAGGACATTCTATGTTCTTTTTTTTTATTTTATAGAATACACATTATGTGTAGAGGTGATTCTTTATCAAATGAAAAAGCAAATAAAAAGAAATGTAATAAAAGAATTGATTCTTAGACATTTTGAAAATAATGCAAGAGAATACATGATTGTAATAGTTGTTTTGTTTATTGGAATAATAGGAGGAGTGTTTTTTGTAAATAATTCTTCGGATATGCAAAAAAATGAGATAAGCTCTTATATAAATTCATTTGTAACTTCACTAAGAGAAAATGCAAATAATGTAGATATGGGAGCTTTACTAAAAGATTCGGTTATTCAAAATATAACATTAGGAATAGCTTTGTGGTTTATGGGTTCTACAGTAATAGGCATAGTAGCAGTGTACATTATAGTAATGTATAGAGGTTTTTGCTTAAGCTATACTATTGCTGCCGTAATGGCAACTATGCCAGGTAAAAGCGGAATAATATTTGCATTATCAACACTACTTATTCATAATATAATACTAATTCCAGCTATGCTTGCGCTTGCTGTAAGCGGAATTAAACTATATAAATCAATTATGAAAGATAGAAGAAAAGAGAACATAAAAATAGAGATAATTAGGCACACAGTGCTTTCTTTAATATTTACAGTTGCTTTGGTATTAGCTTCTTTTGTAGAAGTATATGTTTCAACAAATATATTGAAAAGTGTGATTGTGTATATATAATACTTTTTAAAAAGGTTTCTTGAAAATAATGTGCATACAGTATATAATGACAAAACGAGGGACAAGCATATCTTGTTTTTTATAATACTGAAAGGAGCGACTTTTATATGCGCAGTATGACCGGATTTGGTAGAAGCAAATACGAAAATGAAGGTAGAGAATATATAATAGAGATAAAATCTGTAAATCATAAATATAACGATATATCTATAAAATTGCCTAGAAATATAAGCTATTTAGAAGAAAAAGTAAAAAAAGAATTAGGGGCTTACATTACAAGAGGAAAAATAGATGTATTTATATCATTTATAAATAATAGTAAAATTGGTAAAGATATTAAAATAAATACTGAACTTGCTGAAACTTATATAAAAGAATTATCAGAAGTTTGCAATAAAACAGGAATAATAGATAATATAAATATCATGGATATAGCAAAGATGCCAGATGTTCTAGTAATTCAAAGTAATGAAGACGAAGAAATAATTTGGAAGGAAATTAAATCTACTTTGCAAATAGCACTATATAGTTTTATGCAAATGAGAGAAATGGAAGGCGAAAAATTAAAATCAGATTTTGAAAAAAGAGCACAGAAAATTTCGGAGAAAATAGAAGAGGTTTATAATTTTTCTACTGGACTTGTAGATGATTATATAG
The DNA here is from genome assembly GCA_031262685.1 of Lachnospiraceae bacterium. Taxonomy (GTDB): domain Bacteria; phylum Bacillota; class Clostridia; order TANB77; family CAG-508; genus CAKPQL01. Next base: position 11,354 of record JAISHG010000117.1, read on the forward strand.
TAAAATTAAAAGATAAAATTAAGGAAGCACTAAATGTAGCGGTATTAGATGAAAACAGAATAGCGCAAGAAATTGTTATATATGCAGATAAATGTTCTATAGAAGAAGAAATTACAAGATTAAAAAGCCATATATCACAATTTTTAGAGCTAATAAAGCAAAAAGATAGTATAGGAAGAAAATTAGATTTCCTACTTCAAGAAATGAATAGAGAAACAAATACAATAGGTTCAAAAGCTAACTGTTTAGAAATAACAAATTTAGTAGTAGATATAAAAACAGAATTAGAAAATATTAGGGAGCAAGTTCAAAACATAGAGTAAGGAGGATTTTATGCAACTTATAAATATTGGATTTGGAAATATTGTTTCTGC
>JAISHG010000083.1 GCA_031262685.1 Lachnospiraceae bacterium
AAACTTTCACTCATACTCTACAATGTTAAAACCCATTGTATTACCCTGCTCCTATATTATACTTACACTTTTAAAAAAATCCAAATTTTTCTTTCAAATTCAGTTACAAATTCTAATTAGAATTTACTAAAATGATTTGAAATATTAATGATATTTTAGAATAATGCAATTACTTAATTTTCTTGGAAGCTGATATGTGATATTATAGACAATAGATAAAATCTACCAACTTCGGTAATTAGCAATTATAAGTCTAAAAGGGCAGATAAAAACACTACTTTTATTGATCTTCAGTAGATATTAATTCTCTTATAGCTTTATTCCTTAATACATTTGCACGTGCGTATTCTGTGGATATATCATGATATCTTTTCTTCCATTCTAATTCATCTTCACGCGCTTTTAATTCCTTATAGTATTCTTTCTTTTCATGTTCTACTTGTCTTTTTTCTTTATAATCGGAATACTTAGATTTTAGTTTATTCCATGCTGATTTGCAAAATGGGCCAACATAATGCTGCCATACCCATCTTGAAGCGCATTCTATTAAACATCCAGCGGTAACAATGGCCAAGTATGATAACATAGGGTTTCTGCTTATAAAGCTTGAATGATGAATGGTATGTTGACGCATAATGGCACTATCTGAAGGGAAAGAGCGATCAAGAACTACATCGGGTACATCGTCAAAGAATTCATCAGGCATATCTTCAGAATAATCTGAAATATCATCCACAAGAATCGGTGTGACATGTGCATCTAGGCCTATCTGATTATCTGGAGTGTCATAAATAAACGGCTGTGGATCTATATAATCAAATCCATATATATTACAAGTAACAGTACAAACTAAAACTAATGATATAATTTTATTAATAAGAATTGACTTAATCATTTTTAACATCTTTATCCCTCCAGGGCAAGCGCATTGAGCCATCTTTCGGTTCGTCTGGTATTTCTCTCAATTCTTTTTAATCTTCTATGACTTCTATCTTTCGGTATATACGCTAAACGACTTTCTCTTTTAGGATCTACGATTTGGTCAATGGCATTTGCCCAATCAGTTGTATGTCTCATAAATTCGTTGTACTGTCTAAATATTTTCTTATTTTGTCTCTGAGTGCGATACAGATCACGAAGAGCTACTCCATATTCTCTGGTTATATCTCTAGTGACTGCAGCCAGTTTTAGCGCTTCTGTCTTTGCTTCTACTAATTCTGTTCTGGTCCTAATAGCTTCTGCTTTCCAATCGTCAGCCTCTTTCTGGAGTCGCGCAGTCTTTACTTCTAAATCACCTAGGCCATCGCTAATAGCCTTTAATTCTGTCCTTGTGCTATACCTACCGAGGAAATTGCCTAGATCATCAAAGAAGTCTGCTATTATATACCTGTACGGCCATATTACCACACCTATAACAATAATAGATGCGACTACAATCGTTACCTTTTGCATAAGTCCTGGCTTGGACTCAGGCACTGCTAGCGCATATTTATCTTTATCATCATGATCATGAAATGCAGGTGTAATATCTCTGAATCTAACGGCATGAAACTCTTTGTATGCCTTATCTGGATGTGCAGGACATTGCGCGTTATTTTCCCAATCTCTTATGCCGTAAGTAGGATCTATTGTATAAGAAAGATTTGCAAACAAACATAAACATAAACAAATTATTATTATTTTTTTCATAATATATCCTTCTTATTATTATCATCATGGATCATAGGTATAATATTTTAAATCTAACTGATCATAAAAGACTTTGTATTTTAACTTTTAATACATTCTTTTAATTATTTGAAATAATCTTTTTACTCTTATAAAATAATATATCTATAGGCTAGCTATTACAATGACTACAAAAACACATGCTATGATTTTTACTTAGTCATGGCATATAACGTTTAAATTCATAATTATTTAATTTAATTAATTTATTGAAAATTTTATTGTTTGCCTTCTATCAATTCTTCGTTAGTAGATTTTACATCGATGTCGTCTTCTGGTCTCATAACTTGTTTTATGTTTTCTGTTTTATTGTCTCTATTGTCTCTATTGTCTCTATTGTCTCTTATTGTAAGAGTTTTATGTGTCTTATGAATATTTTTACTTGTACAACCTGTAAGATAATATATTGTCATTATTGCTGTACATATTGACAATAATATTGCTATTACTTTTGCAAATTCTCCTTTTACATCTCCTCCTTTTAGTTTTATCATAACATCTCCTTATATTATATTTTATTTTTGTTTTTATATGATATTACTATAAATTTTGCTATAACCTTCTGTTATCAAAATTACATAATCCAAATTCTTTGCCTTTCATTAGTTTAGTTGAATTTCCATCACTCATTTCTGATACAGCATATGTTATATAATCAAAGGCAATTGATTGGTCATTATATTCTTTTCGGGCTTCAGGATTATTTTTAATTCTTTCACAAGAATAATCGTATTTTGCTAATAGAATATTTCGTCTTTCTATTAAGTCCTGTCCTGCTTTATAAAGATGTTTTTTATAATTTAATTCCTTTTTGTTACATCTGTTATGACATCCGTCATTGTAGTTTTTACTAAGAAATCCTTGTGATGTTGATATAAACAAGATTGAGAAAACTAGTGCAAATGCAAATGATGTTTTTAAACTTTTCATGAAATCTTCCTTTTGTTTTTATTTTTAATTTTTATTGGCAACACGTTATTATATTATATTATTAATTGATATTGTTATATCTATTCATTCTGCATCTCCATTTGTCTGATTTGATAGTACTTCATAAGACCTCCAATCTTTGGAGCCTGTCCTGCTGGAGCGCTTGGAGAACCTATTGGACCAGGCATTGAAGCATTACCTGTTGCACCTGCATACTGATTTGAATAAAATACCGCTGGATTGATACATGCTTCTTTAAGACGTTTGACCTGATTAAGTGGAGTGTTGTATGCATTAGCACGATCAAACATAGATGACTGGTGTGCATGAGTACGAGATTGTAATTCTAACTGGTTCTGATAGTTCTGCTGATTAGTCCTATTTTGAAACCACGAATTGACTACTGATGGTCCTACTGCTGCTGCTAGTGTACCAATTGTATCGAATAAAGCCATAATTTTCTCCTTTTTCTCACCGACGACAGTGTCAGTCCGCATAATATAGTCAAGAGAGGTATTATGCGGATTGGCCCTTTCGGGCCAACAGTGCTATTCAGCACTGCTGGTTCTTTTAGTAGGGTTTTGTGTTTTATTATGAAGCTTTCTGTTAGGCTCCAAACTGCTCACAAAAGGTGAGCTCTAAGTTTGGAGTATAGGTAGAACTGTTTCCAGTTCTACCGTAGCTTGTAGTAAGTCTTTAAAGATTTTTGTAAGTTTTAGGTTATTTTTGGAAAGGATTCAAATCATAATTATAAGTTGGTTAATGTTCAGCCTTTGGTTGTTGGGTGGCCAACAATCCGCCTATCCCTTACTTGACATTATTAGGCGGAGTGACATAAAAATTAAAAAAATAAGTGTCGTTTTTTATGCAATTATTCATTCATTTTTCAATGCTTTTTGGCAAATATTATTGAAATGAGTAAAAATATCCTTAAAATGTCTTTGGAATTAGCTTCAGTTTTAAGTATAACTTACCTTAATCGTATGCCATAAATAGGTAAATAATTAGTAGTAAATAGATAATTATATAGTTTTGTATCTAAAGTAGTTTTGATGTTTGAATTTGCTTTTTTATATGGTTTTTGTTAGAATAGCAAAAGGAAAGACAATAGAGAAGAAAAAAAAATACTTCTCTGACATAAGTATTTTTTTCTCTTTTATATTACTTTTCTCTTGTTTTAAAAATGTCTCATTTTAAGATCCTTCCTCAAAGGTATTAAAACTCAACAGATTTAATAAGTTTTAAAGAAAGTAGATAAAAACTACTGAGAAAAACACTTACAATATTAAGTATTCTTCATTGATGTATTCTTCTAAGTTTTACTTAACTTAGCTTTTTGCTTTATAATTAGATAATAATAAATAGAAGTTTCCAGATCGTAACCGAATGTTATAGCATGTACTGCTTACTTCTTTCTCTCGTTTTTCCTTAGCATTTATTGCACGGCTTTATGCTTTTATTGTAATGGTTGTAAGTTTTTGTATTGTAATCGTAGTGGTTATTGATTCGTGCTGTTGTTGTAATTGATTGTAAAGTCATTGTAAGGTTTTTAATGTTAGTTATAGTAAGGTTCGTATTGTTATTGTAGTAGGTTGTAATGGTCATTTAAGGATCGATTATTAGTGTAGTGGTTATGATGGGTTCGTATTGTTACTGTAATTGATTGTAAGGTCATTATAAGGTTTCTAATATTAATTGTAATAAGGTTCGTATTGTTATTGTAGTAGGTTGTAATGGTCATTTAAGGATTGTATTGTCGATTTTTGGTTTGACTGTTTTATGATTTAACTTTGTAAATCATATTTTCAAACATAAAAATATCTTACTCCGTAACGCTACCAATACATCGCTCCGTACGCTATCTATTTAATTATCTCT
>JAISHG010000119.1 GCA_031262685.1 Lachnospiraceae bacterium
GAGGTCTTTTAAAATTATATCGGCTTCTATCAATATAATCAGCTTGTCCATAATCTATTCGAGCAAATTCAACATATGTATTTTTTAATTCCTCAATATGCTCATTTAATTCATTACAACTCTTAGTATTCTCTCTTATGCTCTTTTTTATATCATTAAATTTTTTACTCTTAAAATAAAAATATACATATAAAAGCCATCCAAATATTACCCACACTATTTCACATGACACTATTAGTACAAATACAATTACTCTTTCCATTTTTTATTCCCTCTCTGATTTTATCATACTACTTTTGAATATAGGTTTAATTCCTACTATCCCAACCGTACTTGTTTTTGCAACCCCAATTATATCATATTTTTCCAAAAATGTGTACAGCCGTGGTACAGCCATGCGAAAGATATTTGAACGAATGTGAACATGTATTGAAAGATGCAAATTAGAGGAAACCGCTTCATTTTAACCATTCTACAGACACAGATTGTGTCGTCGATGACGCCGACCCCTACATGTATATAATTACATATTTCAAATGCTATAATTCTTTTTAAAATTTAAGATGCTACTTTCTTTTTATTTATTTGATAATAATTATCCTTCGTAACAGTTATTCTACTAATATAACTAAGTTTTCTCTCAAGTATGTCTTTTAATATAGTATTAGTAGGATTACTTTTCATTTTGGGTGTCTTCCTTATTTCTGGAATATCAAAATAAGGATATGTCATGTTTCTCAAACATTCAGATATTTGTTCTTCAGTAAGATTTTCATTTTGCTTTTCTAATACCCTAATACATTTATTCATATCATGATTTTTCGAAAATATGCTTATTAATAAATTACTATTTATGTTTATAGCTTTTTTTCCTTTAAGAATAATTTCCATTATAGTATTGGATTGTTCTTCTGTTTTACAAAATATTCCAATATTAGTATTATGTATTATCCTCAATTTATCTTGCCTACTAATAGAGGTGTTCTTTAAAATATCATTTAATAATTCAATATCATATTCTAATACATGTTGAAGTTCTATAAACCTTTTAATATTTTTTATAACAAAATCAGTTAGAGAAGGCTTTTGATTAGCTCTTATACTGCTATAATTGTATCTCGTAAAACATATACAAATCTTTTTATGAGATAACACCTCTTCTGTTCTTACGCTATTCACTCTAGAAAAATCAAATTCAACAAAAGGAACTATATTATTCATACATGACCATACTTTTTGGAATACCTCACTTTTAATATCATTTTGATATGCAATATCTACAAATAAATTCCTGTATTTTTTATAATCTTCTTTACTATCTTTATTTAAACTTTTCTCATGAGAATTAATATACTTTAATAATATATCATCCAATTTATACATATTATAATACACTAAAATATTACTGTACGATACTTTCACTTTGTTTTCTTCAAGATATATAGCCCAAATTTTTTCTTTCATATCAAGTTCTTTTATTTCTTCAGCACTCTCATTTCCTTGGTTTTCCACACTTTTTGTATTTATAGGCTCTACTATTTTGTCTAAACTATCTACTACTTTTTGACTCTTTATTATTTTCCTTTTAATCTCATACTCTATTTTTGAATTACCTATTAGATTATTTATCGTATCTAGTTCTTCCGATACATTAGTATCTAACTCTAAAAAAACATTCTTTATATATTCTGAAATATGTTCATTAACATATTTTAGTAAATCCGAGTATTTCATTATTGTAGAATAGTTTTGTGAGATAATTAACTTATCATTAACATCATACTTTTTGGCTAATATGCTCTTTATATTATGTACATTCAAAGCATAACAGTCTTTCTTAAACAATATATCAAAACACGTTGTTTTAATATATTTCTTGTCTACTGCATTGAGTTTGATTTCCAAATTGTCAACTATCGTTCTTAATCTATCTTCCCTATGATTCACAAATAATCTTATAAAAATCTTATTATTATTGATAGACTCTACAAAATTCTCACTTGCACTCGACAAAGATTTGATATCGTCTATTTCTGAATAGAGTAAAATCATGTAGAGTAATCTGTCTAGCTTTTTCTTAGGTAGTTTGTTACTTATTTCTTCCCAACTATCAAAACAATATCTCGTAAAATATTTTGCAAATATAGATAAGTTCTTATGATTCTTAATAAATTCAGTTAAAAACAAATTAGATTCTACAGAGTTATTCTGCAGTTGCATAAAAAGCATATCTAATTCTTCCATATACTCATTTTCATTTTTTAACATGTAACTGCACAAATCGAAATTCAATAGCTGTTTTTTATTAAAATCAATAGGTTTATAGATTTCTAATACTTCCTTTATATTGGTTATTTTGCGTCCATGCTCAATAGTCTTCAAATTATCTACGTCAATTATAAAGTTCTTATCATCTATTGTTAATGTATTAGGATAAAAATAATTAATATAATCTCTGTATGATTCATCAATAAATCCATTTTCAAGTAAATAAGTCAAAAGTGGTTTATTAATCAGATTTTTTTTATTCTCATTTTTATCCTGAACAGATTCCAACTTGTAATATTTTTCCAATCCATATTTTGAAATGATCGTAGATACTTTGTCTGAATAAATATCATTAAGAGTTCTATCAATATCTTCAATATTATCAATATATTTATTGTCTTTTTTCTCTGTTATTCTTTCCCATCTTTCAGCTAAGTTACTAATTATATATGTCAAATCAACTTTTAAATTCTGAACCCCTATCTTATATACTTTTGCGCTTTCTAATTCTTGAATTGTAATGTTAGAATTTAAAAAATCAGCTATCTCTGAATATTGACTATTATTAATACTATATCCATTCTTAATATAGTTATATCCTTGCTCAGAAAAATATTCTTCTATATGTCCCCATATTATTCTTTTATAATCTTCTAAATTTTCTATTGATTCACTTTTAAGGATTTCCAAATTTTTGTGCAAATTCTTTTTTTGAGTTTCTAATTCATTCACTATTTCAAACAAATTAGTTTTTTTATTGTTTAAGATGTTGTATAAATCACCTTCATTATTCTGTAACAATGCAAACTCGTTAGGACATATATTTTTAAATACAATCATTGCAAATAATTTATTGTCATCTATCCATACTTTTATCAATTTAGAAAATATGTAAAATTCATTTATTATAGAATTCAATATTCTCATGTCATTTATATATAAAGATATATGATTAACAAATTTTTTATCTAATTTATCTTTATAACTTGATTCACTTAACAACTCTAATAATTTATCCTTGGAATTAGCAGAATTAATAATTGGAATAACCGGAATGATAAAGTCAAAAAATTTAGTTCGTTCTTTTTCAGTAAACAAATTGTCTTTAATAGCATATATAAATACTATCTTCTTATTTATCATATTAGAATTGTTTAACAAAATATTAAGTTCTCGCAATTTTGTAAATATTAGCGGAGAATTTTCTAATCTATCTAGATCCTCAAATACCACTACATTATATTTCGTCACTTCAAAAAAATACAAAATCTCATCTATATATTTATTAAATATCGATTCATTATTCTCCTTATCCTTTTTACTTATCTCAATTTCAAGATTATCTTTTTTTAAAATAAGTTTTGAAGATAAATTACTTATGGTTTTTATAATCCATATCATTATTTTAAGAAAAGTTATTGGTAAAACAATAACAGCTAGTATTTTTAATACATAGTTTACTATATTATTAAATTTATCATTCGGTAAAATAGAGTAACTATAGTTAAATTTTTCTATCATTAGATCCTTAAAATGTAAAAAGATATTAAAATCTATAACCCAAATTACTAATAATAGTAAAAGCAATACTATTAGTAGTTTCAAATAAATTTTATCATTCAGATTGTTAATTTTTTTAAATCTAGAATACGGTATTTTATTTCCTTTTTCTCTATAAAACAATTGTTGTAATATACTTTTTTCTATAAGATTTTCATCTTGTTTCGCCTCGTTAATCGAAGCCAATGATATATTCAGAAAATTCTTTCTATACTTTGAGCTAGATTGATAGGATTTTAATATGCTACTCTTCCCAGAGCCATAATTACCCGTTATCGCAATATTATTAATATCTTTCTCTTTAATACCCCATTCTATGGATTGAGAATATATTAATGAGTTTTCTGCATTATCAGTAGGTGCCAGACTATTAAATTTAATATCCTTGGTATTATACTTTTTATTAAATTTAAAAATGGACATATAAATTCTTTTAGTTTCTTTAGTACTAAACTCACATAAACCTATAAGTCTTTCTTTAATTTTCATATAAATCTTCTTAAAAAACATAAAAAAACCCCCTATACTTTTTCATCTTTAGTATAAAGGTATCATTCTGTGATATTGTAACAAATTTTTACATTTTTTTCAACTATATTAGTAAAAACTATAATATATTTATTTTCAGTATTCTATATATTAAAAAGCGCTGTAGACATAGATTGGGTCGTCGAGAACGCCGACCCCTACATATATATAATTACATGTTTTAAGGGCGCAATCATGCGCCCCTACAGCGACATTGTCCACACAATGGCCTTATCCATACAGCAGCATTGTCTCTACAACACATCGTTTCCATCTATTTTGCACGAAAAAACAACTGCTTATTTCTAAGCATTTATTTTGGTTCGTTTATGAACACTTTGGCTCCCCAAGTAAATTTTTACATTTTCCTGTGTCTTATACTGCTAGACAAATCGGTGGTTCACTGCAGTAGACAACTTCTCGTACAGCCGTTGTACCGCCACACGAATGGCATTTGAACAGCTGTGAAAGTGGGGTAAAAAGATGTTATTCCAACTACAATCTAAGAGACTTGAACACCTCTAGTTTAATTTATAATATTCTTTTAGTCTAAATCTGGTAATGTTGGGTCAATATTTTTAGCATTTGTATGTGCTATAACTTTGCCAATATAGTTCAGTCTTATTGATAATTTTACTATGTGATTATTCCACCAATCATTTATACTATTTAGTGTATTAAATTCTTTTAGCTTGTTTTCAAATAATGTTTTATTGTTATTTTCTTTATTATTACACAATGTTTCGTCGTCAAAAATATCAATAATTACTTTTTTTTGTATATCACTTAATTGTACAGGCACTGTTACATTTTTAACATTTTTTAAATTTGTAAAGTTATCCTCTATTTCTTTCGGTAATTGTGGCAATGGAATAGTTTGTAGAAACGTTATTTTATCTATCATTTCTTTTGATAGAATATTAAGTGTATAATAATTATTATTTAATGGATGAACTATTAATAAATCTGTTGGTATATTATTTTTAGTAAAATTTACTAAGATTTCATTATACTTGTCTGAACCATTTTCAATCCATATTTGTGTATAGCTTTTAAACGTTTCAAACCAGTAATCAGATAACCTTTTCGTAGTTCCCAAACTATTAAAAGTCATAATTTTATTAATTTCCAGATTATCAACCCATTCATCAGCTTTAGGTAAAAAACGTTTTGTAAGTATCTTACTAAATAAATTTTCTAATAGTTCTAATCCTGTATTTACATCTCCCATTATCGGTCTAAAACATGTTGTAGAATGAAATATCGTTAACACTAACAATGCATCTTCCGTTATATAATTAATAATATCAATAGCATTTTTAATTGAAGCGTTTTTAGTAATGTCATCTTTCTTTGTTCTATGTATTAGTAGTTCAGATAACAATTCATAATCTAATTTTCTTTCTGAACAAATAGCAGTTTTTTCTGCATCTCTAAATAACATCTGTATAGAAGGTTCTTTAAAAGCATCCAATACTTGTGCATTTACTAATTTTGGAATCAAAATATCTTTGAACTCATTCAACCTATTTAAAGCAGTTTCATTTGCAACAATTTGACATTCCTGTAATATTTTATCGATTTCACTATCTATTATCACTCTTACTGCTTCTTTATCCAATCCATAGTTATTGTTAATTATAGCATTTTGAGCCATAACTTGTTGCGAATTTTCACCGGCTTTTTGTGTTTGCTTATTTTCGTCCATATGAATCTCCTATCTGTACTTGTATAGCATCGTTTTTTGCTTTTTGTATTTGTTTTATTTTAGTTGTTTTAACATATTTATTATACATTATTTTGTAGGTTATACCACTACCAATAAGTCCGTCCAATAATCAAACTTATTAACTCAGTTCCAATTCCATCAAAAAACCATTCCATTAGCTACTCCTTAATTTACTATTTTAATATTTATAATATATATTTTGTTTCAACTGAATAATATAATAGCAAATTTAAATAATAAAGTCAAAATTCAATAATCTGAATTTTTAAATCTGAGACAACTCCCAACTGTAGACAATTTTTAACTATCCTAACCATACTCATTTTTGCAACCCAATTATATCATATTTTTCCAAAAATGTGTACAGCCGTTGTACAGCCATGCGAAAGATATTTGAACAGATGTGAATATATAATAAGCTCTGTAGATCAAAAGAAAGAGTTACATTTAAGCATTCTACAGCCATATAGCGGGTCGTCGAGGACGCCGACCCCTACATGTATATAATTATATATTTTAAGGACATGGGTCGGTGTTTTCATATGAGGGCGCAATCATGCCCCCTACAACGATATTGTCTCAACAACACATTGTCCAGACAACAGTATTACCTCTACATCACACCATTTACATCGATTTTACATAAAAAAATAAATGCTTATTTCTAAGCATTTATTCTGGCTCCCCAAGTTGGACTCGAACCAACGACCTATCGGTTAACAGCCGAGCGCTCTACCAACTGAGCTATTGGGGAATATATAATCTGGCGAAACCTATTTTGCCAAGGGAGAAATCCCTAAGTATCGTCGGCATATATAGGCTTAACTGCTGTGTTCGGAATGGGAACAGGTGTTGCCCTATATATAATCATCACCAGAA
>JAISHG010000060.1 GCA_031262685.1 Lachnospiraceae bacterium
CCTCCCCACATTGAATATATAAGGCAAGCATTGTCTAAAATATTCATTTTGCCTTTAAATACAAATTTAAAATCATCTATCATACTTTGTCTTACATCCATTACAAATGGTTTACGCAACATGTTCGAGCTATTTTTACTACTAAAAGTGTCGTAGTATTTGTCTTTAAATTCCTGTGGTTTCTTTTTAAAATACAATGGCCTATACACCATAACATCTTGATAACTTATCGGATTAGGTATAGCTTTTTTATCTTCATTGTGTATTAAGCTTGTTAGATGTGCCATGTATAAATCTTGTATAAAAGTGTGTTTTGCTTTATTACAAGCCTTTTGAATAGTTGTTATTCTATCTATATTAGATGACGACATCATTATAAAAACCTGTTTATACTTTTTGAATATTTCAGCATATTCTTCTACTAAACTTTCTTCGTTCTTTAATATGTGTGATTTATTACCTATATTTGTTCCCTCTGTAATTAAATAGTCTACCTGTCCTATTTTTTCAAGTGTTGGTATTAATTTTTTTCCTGTATATCCGGTATTTCTAAAATCCCCTGTATACAACACTTTTTCTTTCGAATCTGTAACTACAAACATTGCTGAATTATATGCAGAATGATCCACTTTATAAGGGGTTACTTTTAAATCACCTATTTCAATTTCTTCATTAAATTTAAAAGTTTTTACAGTTATACGTGGCTTGCTTGAAAAATCACATATAACATCATATATTTTCTTTGTCGTTTCTTCCACATAGATTGGTATCTCTTTTAGTATTTTATCTATTCCTCCAATATGATCCAAATGATAGTGCGATATAAAAACCGCACTATACATAGGCTTACCATGAGTAAGCCCTTCAATATCTATTTGAGGTGTATCATCTAAATTCTTGCCATAGTCAAATATTATTTTTGTATTTTCACTTGCAACTTCTGTTATGCAACCGCCTATTTTTTCTGCTTCATACGTTTTAACCAATAACATACTCTATTCCCTCCGTTAGTATACTTTCTTTTCCATCTCTTTGGTAAACCCTTCTGTTTTTAGGGTGTATATCAATTATTAGACTATCCTTGTTTTCGGTTATAATCTCAAAACTATTATGTTTATTTAAATCATCCCTATTAAAAGAATCATATACAACAGGACATGTTGCTAGCAATCCTGTAGTATCGCCAATACAGTTTTCTAAAAGTTCTTCTAAACTTTCCGTACTATATAATAAAAAATACCACATATCCATCCCATTTCTTATTTCATCGTAAACGCTTTCTTCTCTATAGTTGAAAAGCCCTAAAATGTGGTTTTCTTTTGCCCATTTTAAATCAATTTCTATATGAAGTGTAGTTTTATAATCTACTTCTCCTGCTTTAACATAGCTTGGCACTTTATAATTTGCAAGTTTTATTATACGATTACATTCTTTTATTTCTGCTTTTAATTCTTCAATTGTTTCTGCAATATTTCCCTTATGTTTTTTCAGTAAATAAATATGTCTAGGAAGTATATCTCTTGGCATATCTATGGTCATTACGTTTCCTGATACTTCAACACCCAACTTATCCTCTTCGCTATTTATTTCTTTTACAATTCCAACATTATTTAGCAACACATTGATACTGTCACCTATTTTTACATTTGGATTTGTTTTTTGTATTTTTTTTAATTCTTCTAAACTTGCATTTTCTAATTCTACTAGTCCAGCTTTTAAGCTTTTTACATCTTCTCTTCTTTTTTTAGCATCATCTTGCATATTAGCTACGGAGTTTATATACATTTGTCGTGCTTCATCTGTTAACTCAGCAAAATGTTCACCTATTTTAACTTGACAAGGTTCAAAATATTTATATGGTGGCGTAAGAACAGCCGAGTCCGAATATGGCTCTAATTTATCCATTTTTTTATAAGAAATTCGTTTTACTTCTTTACAATCTATGTTTTTAATTGCTTCGTTGGGAATTATTATGCAGTCCCAATCTCTTCTAAGCACTATCCATTTAGACTTTTTTATCATTTCATTTAAACTTTCCATGTTTTTCCTCCACACTTTAATAAATTTTATTTGTTTTTTGTGTATATTCTCATTTTTCTAAAAGCTCTATAACAGTTTTTATATACTCTGCTAACATTTTTGTTATATCTAAAACATATCCATGTTTATTTGTTTCAAAGTCTATTGAAAGTATTTTATTTGTAGGGATAACATATACTTGATTTTTATCTTTATCGAATATTGTTAACTCATCTTTATCAATAATTAGCTTGCATTCTTTTTCATTTTCTTCTTTACTAATATTTGCTTTTTCTAATTCAACTTCTTTATGGATTAACTCAAAAAAGTACTTCATTTTCAATTCTAAATCTATAAGCCTCTTTTCAGCTTGTTCAACTTTTTTCTTATCCATACTTTACCTCCATACCAATTCTAATTTTATGTATTAGATTATAAATATAATTATTAACTTTTCAATGTACACTAAGTTACATACCGTTATCCTATATCTACAAAACATAGTATAACATATATTTTTTTACAATGTTATTACAAAACAGTTTTTGAAAATATGTTATATGGGTCTCCTATGAAAGCAGACAAATACCCGCACTATAACCTGCATATATAAAGTTCTCCTCTTTGTAATTAGTTTTTACCCATTCATCAAATCCACTTAATTTGAAAGCTTTTCTAAGAACAAAAGTATTTCCACCTACTACATAAACACCACCTAATTCTTCTAAATACATAGCAAGCACTTCTGGTCTGTTAAAATAATCTCTCAAATCTAAAATCACTACTTCAAAGCCCAAATTTTGTAAATCTTTTGAATCTGCTAATAACCCAGTAGTTTTTCTTTCACCATCTGAATAAAAATCTCTTGAATTAGGTATAAGCCCAATTTTATTGTTTTTATGTTCTTGTAACCATTGTTTTAAAACTTCAGTTTTATTTCCTAATTTGTATGATGATAAATATAATTTCATATAAACTCCTCATATTTTTATTTTGTAATCCGTGAGCATTCTTGTATTATTACAATTCTACTTTTTAATACATTTAGAAAAAAAGCAAGTCCTAAACTTGCTTTTCAATAACATACTTTGGTCTAGCCTTTACTTCACTATATATTTTGCCTACATATTCTCCTATAATTCCTAAAGATAGCATTTGTACACCTGCTAATAGCCAAATTGATGCGACTATAAAGGTCCACCCTTCTACAACATCTCCCATTACTTTTACCACTAAAGTATATATTAGTATTGCTATACTTACAAATAACATTAATACTCCTAATAACAAAACTAATCTAATTGGTTTTATACTAAAAGAAGTAATACCATCTAAAGCAAACGTTATCATCTTTTTTAATGGATATTTGGATTCTCCTGCAAACCTTTCGTTTCGTTCGTATTCAACTGTTGAAGTTTTAAATCCTATTAGTGGTATAATTCCTCTTAAAAATAAATTTACTTCTTTAAATTTTTCTAGCTCATTTAATGCTCTTTTGCTCATAAGTCTATAATCAGCATGGTTGTAAACTATGTTTACTCCCATTTTTTGCATCAATTTATAAAAAGCTAGTGCTGTGTTCTTCTTGAAAAATGTATCTTTTTTTCTTGATGAACGTACGCCATATACAACGTCACTTCCGTTATAGTACTCTTGAACAAATTTATCTATTGCATTTATATCATCTTGCAAGTCCGCATCTAACGAAATTACTATATCGGCATATTCTTTTGCGAACATTAATCCTGCCATTACTGCATTTTGATGTCCTTTATTTTTTGATAG